>DASSQB010000663.1:0-11514 GCA_035702725.1 Terriglobales bacterium
CTTGGAAGCCGGCAGCGGAGCAGTCAGCATAGCCTGCTCGATATAGACCGCATCGGTGATCGTGCCGGACATGTCGACGACTGGCGAGCCGGCGATGATGCCGTCGAAATCACCGGGGTAGTGCTCGGCGGACTGGACGCCGTAGCGGCCACTGCTCGAGCAGCCGTCGTAGTACGAGTGTATGGGCGCGGAACCGTAGTAGCCGGTCATGACCGCGGCGGCGGCGATCTTAGCCAGGTGCGTCCCGCGGTAGCCGAAGTCGATCTCAGCCGGTCGATTGTCGAGTCCGAAGGAGGCGTCGAGAATGTTCACTCCCTGGTGGCCGCCGTCGGTGCTGACTGTGGCGTAGTTTCGGAAAAGCCCCGAGGCGATGACAGCATTGAAGAGCGGAGCCAAGGAGCCCATGAAACCTTGACGGGTGGTGAAGAGCAGCTTCTTATTCCAGTTGTCCGGGAGCCGCACGTCAAACCGCACGTTTGAGCCGGACTCGCCATGAGTAACGCCGACTACCCAACAGTGGGCGGGCAGCGGACCGAACGCGTCAACTACGGTTGCTGAGAGGATCTCGGTGTTCGGAATACTGAGCGAGAGCATCGCGCTACAGTTGTTGTTTTGTGCGGCGAGCTGTGTGCTCGCCAACCAGAAGAATGCAGCAAGCACAATCGCTGCGTAAGTCCCTTTGTTCGTGACTGGCTTCATCTTCGCCCTCCTATGTTTCGTGCATTGGCCCAACCAAATGTTCCTTTGCTCGTGACCCTTGCCTCGAAAACCAGCTCGGCAGCTCCTGTCGAGTGCTCAGCCGAGTTGCATACTCGGTCGACTGGTTAGAAAACTTCAATCCCAAGCGCGTCTTATTTCTCTCCCAGGTTCCTCACACATTTGAATCAAGCACTTAGCGACACCGGAGCAGCATCTTCAGGAGGAACTCAGAACGGGGTATACTCGTGTCCCAATCTGGGGGAGTTCCGGTGGCCTCACCGGCATCAGTGCAAATCATTACCTTCGGAGGATTTGAGGTGAAGCTCAGCTCCAGGGAGCTTTACCGAAAAGGCGCGAGAGTGCGCCTGCCCGACCAGTCATTTCAAATACTGGCAATGCTGCTTGAGCGGCGGGGAGAACTGATCACCCGCGAGGAGATCAGGCAGCGGCTATGGCCCAGCGACACCTTTGTTGATTTTGATCATGGTCTTAACAACGCGGTGAACCGCCTCCGTGAGGCGCTGGGTGACTCTGCCGGATCGCCCCGTTTCGTCGAGACGCTGCCTCGGCGAGGGTACCGCTTCATAGCTCCGGTTGAAGTTGGTCCTGCCACCGAAACGGCTCGGCTCGGCACTCCGCCTGAGGCGAATGGCTCAACCCCATCAATCCAAATACCTGGAGTACAAACTGGACCCGAGAACTCCATTGTTATTAACGGTGTGCGAGCATCGAGTCATGCGAAACGCTTTCTGGCGCCGACCCTGATTCTCCTTCTTGTTTCGGCATTAGCGGCGGGTGTGTATTGGGCACGCTTCCGGGCAACAGCATCGCCGCGAATTCAATCTTTGGTCGTTCTGCCGCTGGAAAATGTTTCGGGGGACGCCAGCCAGGAGTATTTCGCAGACGGAATGACCGACTCGCTGATCACAAGTCTCGCGGGCCTGAAGTCCGTGCGCGTAATCTCACGCACCTCGGCAATGCACTATAAGGGCTCGCGAAAGACACTGCCCGACATCGGCCGGGAACTCAACGTAGATGCCGCAGTCGAAGGCACGGTCATGCGAGTTGGTGACCGTGTCCGAATCAATGCGCAGTTGATTGATGCGCGTACCGACCGGCACTTGTGGGCCAGCGCCTATGACCGTAGCCTTCGAGACGTACTAACCCTGCAATCCGATTTGGCGAGCTCGATCGCAAACCAGGTCGCGACCCGTGTTGACCGACAGAGCAAGCTGACCGTAACGAAAGCCGTCAATCCCAAAGCCTACGACGCCTATTTGCGTGGACGCCAGGAGTGGGTACATGGCGCATTTACTGCCGGGGGGTATGAGAAGTCTCGCGAGTATTTCGACCGTGCGCTTCAGCTCGATCCGGAGTATTCCGATGCTATGGTTGGCCTAGCCGAAATATACATTCCCGGAGACCCTGCTGCCGCACGAGCGCTTGCCTTGCGGGCCCTGGAGTTGAATGGCGAACTGGGTGCGGCTCACACCATTATTGGGCTCGTGAAGATCGCTGATTGGGATTTCGCAAGTGCTGAGTCGGAATTCAAACGCGCTATTGAACTAGAACCAAATTCTGTTAAAGCGCACAGCTGGTACGGTGTATTCCTGGCGGAGATCGGACGAAGTAACGACGGAATTCGCGAGTTAAAGATCGCCGAGTCGCTGGACCCGCTCGCGCTAGACGTGCAAGCCGACATGGGCCTGGTGCTCTACCTGGCACGTCGGTACGACGAAGCCGAGCAGGTATTGCAGCGTGTTGTACGCCAGGACCCGAGCATGCCTGTGGCTCACCGTCACCTGGTGCGCATCTACGCGGCGCGCGAGCAAATCCCGGAGTACATCACTGAAATCACCAAAGCGAATGCTTGGTACGAAGAAACGCCCGATCAGATAAACGCATTGACCCAGCTGCGCCAGGTGTATGCAGCCGGTGGTGCTCCGGCATTCTGGCGAGCGTATCTCCAACGTGAACTGCAGATACCAACGGAGCGTGCTTTAGCCCTGGCTCGAATCTACGCACACTTGGGTGACCGCGACCGGTGCATGGAAATCCTCGAGAAAGAGTACCGCCAAAAGGACCTCATGCTGGTTGTATGGCTGAAGTCGGATCCGGAGTTCGACAGCGTCCGTTCCGACCCGCGCTTCCAGGGACTGCTTACGAGAATCGGTTACCCACGGTGATGCACTCCCCTTGTGCTCCGTGCATTGCGGGTGCTTTATCCACCCTGGATCAAAGCACCGCACTCCGACCAATTGGGAGTTTAATGGGGCAAGGACAACGGGATCAGCCCGAAGATCCTCGAAACCGTTTCAACGAGGGCACATGGTCGGAAGCAAAAGGCAAAGCGGCGGACGGAAGCGCCCAAGAAGTATAGCTACATTGCGCGCCCTGCCCAATTTCGGTACAACTCGGTACAATTGAGGCGAGACAAAGGGTGAGTTTCTGGCTCCTAAGCGACGCCGAATGAAGCGCTTGGATTTTGACCTGCTCTTGGTTCGGGACCAGGAGCAGGTCCTTTTCTTTCAATCGGTTGTGATTGGATTTGGGGCCGAATTGAGTCCAATCCAAGAACGCTAAAATTCGGCCACAAGCGTGTTCTCTGTTTGCTCCGGGTTGACTAGATCACTCGTTTAACTGCCGAGCAGGAAAAGCAATCGGAGAACACGCACGACAACAGGAAGATACGGTTCATTCGCGTTGCCGACTGCAACTTCTGCCAGTGTCCTCGCTGTCCCAGGCCCCTTAAGCTTTTCTAAGGGTCCCCATCTTATATCGGTAACACACGCTGCCCCATTGGAGAGGACCGCATGCTCACAACCTTGAAGATCTTGAACTTCGCAAATGGAATCTCCCTTCTGATTGCTCTTCTTGTGATCGCTAGCGTTCCCGGCTTTGGGCAACGAGGGAAACCCGAAACAATTGACGCCACCGCCTTTGGCACAAGCACTCAGATGGGACGCAACTTTAACGTGAAAATCATTATTAACGAGTTCTCGAGCCCAGAGGACAGAGACATCCTGGTACGGGCGTTCCAGCAGGGTCAGAACGACGGACTGAGGGATGCTCTTGAAAAGATGAAAGGCGTGGGTCGGATACAGATCCCGGGCACAGTTGGATACGACCTTCGCTTTATTCGGGAAATTGTGACCCCGACCGGCCGAACCATTCGTTTTCTTACGGACCGCAGGATTGCTTTCGGCGAAGCCCGTCAGAATACCCAGACGCAGAGTTTCAATCTGACGGCCGGTGAAATCAACTTCAATGACAAAGACAAGAGCAAGAGTGGCGGTGCTCTTTTACCTGCCGCACAGCTCATCGTCAACAAGGAAGGCGAATTGCAGTTCGAGCTAAACCAGAATGCCTGGAGGCTGACTAACATCCTCGAGTGGAAGTGAAATCGGGAAATTGTGCCAGCCGCTGGGTTGCCAGGCTGCAGCCCCCTGACGTATTGCTGGGTAGAACAGAACCCCGTGGAGACTGGTGCGCCTTCATCGGATGGAAAGGCAAAGCAACGGACTTTAACACACTGGTGGACACCGAGGCGGGGCGGAGCTGCGTCGCGAGACCAGCTTCTCTGCGAGATCGCGACGATCGAGGCACGAGAAGGGTTATGATTATGAAAAGTCAGCAGCAGCTCAACATCTGGAGCCTGTTGCTTTTATTGTCTTGCGTCCTTCTACTGAGCTGTGCAACCGCGCAGGCGCAAAAGAAGAGCAAATACGTATGTGATGAAGCGCAACCCGAGAGCATGTGCAATGTGGCCAACACCTGCGGTTCGGCTTCGTCTCCCTGCACGGTTGACATCACCAGGGGCGGCACCTCCGCCAACGTAAAGCCTGGTATTCCCAACGCCAAGAACAACAAGTTTTTCTGTATCAAGGCCGGTACTACCGTGGTGTGGAAGAGCTCGAACAAGAACAATGGATTCGTGGTCTCGTTCGGCACAGACTCGCCTTTTGACCCAGACCGGCCGATCATGGGAGGCGGCGAAAAGCCGGTGAGGACGAAAGCAAGCACTCCCGGCTGCTACAAGTACGATGTCGGCGCGTTCCGTTCCGGGACGATTTATGGAATGAGCGGCGGCAGCAAGCCGGAACTAGTCATTCTCCCCTGACGTGCTAAGAAGCGGCGGCCCAGTTGAGCCCTTATCACCAGTGACCGAATACGCACGTTCCCAGAACTAAAGGGGGTCTATCTGAAAACCAGGGGATCACAATTTGGGTCCAACTTGGGTCCAAGTGCTGCCGAAAACCGGCGAACGTGTGGGAACGATGACAGGTGGTGCATGCGAGAGCGCCATTGATAGCAGGTTTATTTTTGGAGGGGGGATCGTTTCGTTCAATAGGACTGCACCCGGACCGAGGGGCACAAAGAGCTGGCCGGGGTCGGATCACTTCTGCTGTATGGAGCGAATGTAGTTGATTACGTTCTGCATCCTGACCTCGCCTAGATCCCGATCCCATTGGAAGTTGTGGAAAATAGGCCCCCAAATCGGCATTTCGCGTGATCCATGGGATCCCGGCTCTTCGGTGCCCTCGATTACCGCCTTCACGCGGCTCGCAGGGAATACACCGGCGTTCCGTCGCGCAATATCGGTCAAGTCGGGAACCCTTTCTTTCAGCGCAATAGCTGCCGGACCCCGGCCGTGGGCATCCTTGCCGTGACAGACCGCGCAGTGATGGCGAAAGATCTCGCTGCCGTCAACCGCGACCACCGTAGGAGACTCGGTATTGTTTTGCGATTGGGCTGGAACAAAAGCGAAAGCGCAAATCAATACGGTGACTGCGCTGCCGATAAGAACGGTTGTTCGAAGTGCCATTCGAGCCCTCCGCAAGCCCCAATCCTCAAGACTTCAACCAGAAGTTCCACAACACCCGTCAAACTCTATCAGCTCCTGCTCTTGTGCAACCGCGCAGTTCGACTTCGGCAGTTTCAGGAGCCACCGGCACGATGTTGGCCATATAAGCGCCAGCGCGAAAGGCCCTGACTCGCAGCTTGAAATAGTAGGTCTTGCCCCCTTCGAACTCGAAAGAGTTACCCCACCATTCCCGATTGCTGGCAATCGTATGCTTGCCTGGCCCAACCTGGACTGTGCAATAGGTAGCAGAGTGCAACCTACAAACCGCCTTCCCGTCGACCGCTATCTCAGCGCCGCCCGGCACTCCAGAATTCATGTAGAAATACGCGGTCGCTGCTTTCTGCGCCGATATCCCGGCGTTTGGCGGTTGCTGTGGCCAAGCGAAGAACAACAGTGCCGCCATCATTATGCTGGTCATATATACTTCGCAGATCTCCACCTTTGCCTACAAAAGAGTGTAGGATTCCGAGCCACCCTTCGCGGTGATAGCAGTCACATGCTGTTCGGTCAACTTGGACGCATCTCCCACAAACGGGGGAGCAGCCGGTTTAAACACCTGCTTTGTCCCTCTACAATGGCCTTCGTGAGTCAAACTGCCATTCGTGTGGCGACGCCAGGGGACATTCCAGCCATCGTGGACCTCGAGGGCGCCGCGCCCAGTGCCGCCCATTGGTCGCGCGCTCAATATGAAGCCATCTTCCAGCCGAATACCCCGCCCCGCCTCTGCCTGATTGCTGAAAATGGCCCCATGCAGGCTTTCCTGGTCGTCCAGACCGCCAGCCCGGAGTGGGAACTGGAAAATGTCGTAGTGGCCACCGCGGCCCGCCGCCAGGGGCTGGGAACGCAACTTCTGCGGGGGCTTCTGGAGCACGCCCGCCAGCAGCATGCGCTGGCGGTCGTGCTGGAAGTACGCGCTTCCAACGCCGCTGCCCGCGCCCTCTATCAGGACTGTGGATTCGTTGAAGCCGGGACCCGTCCCCGCTACTATCAAAACCCTCAGGAAGATGCCATCATCTGCAGGTATAGCCTGCAATGCGGCACATAACCATCTGGTATGCAACGATTTACGAGTTCCAAACTGAGACTCCTTTGTGCCGTACAGGAACGGCCGCCCCCAGCTGCACTCAAGTCCATCCGGGGCTGGAAAATCGGTTGAAGCGGCCAAGCCAGTGTGCTAGCGTGAGCATAGGATGTAGACAGGAGGCCTGGCAGGATGCTCTCTCCAAGAGACTTGCTTATAGCCAACCATGACGAATTCCGCCGGTTGGCCCAGGAACACCTTCAGTACGCGCAACGCCTCGACGCACTCACCCAAAAAAGATACCTAAGCGAAGATGAAAAGCTGGAGGAAGTCCGGCTGAAGAAGCTGAAACTGCGGCTCAAGGACCAGATGGAATTAATTGAGCGGCAGTATAGAACCGCCAACCAAGTCGCTTAATCGCTACTTCGCCTCTGGCCAGAGGCAGAAGCGCGGGTGTGTTTGTGTATCCGCGCGAACCTTCCCACCCAAGGCAGTTCGGCTAGAATGCAGGCACAACCTGGGTCACTGCCCATATAATCTTTGATATCTCATGGTGAGGGACGGGTACTACTACGGGCTTGCCCTGTTGGGAGTAACGGTGCTGGTGGCATGGCTGACCAACCCCGCATGGGGCATCCCTGCCCTGGTCCTGGCCGGTTTTTTCCTATGGTTTTTCCGCGATCCGCAGCGTGTGATTCCGGCCACCGCGGGAGCCGTGGTTTCACCCGCCGACGGCAAAGTCACCGATGTTTCGACGGTGGAGTTGGAGGACGGGCCGCGGCGCCGCATCAGCATTTTTCTCAGCGTGTTTGACGTGCATGTGAACCGTTCGCCCATTGCCGGTGTAATCCGCGACGCGCGCTACCAGCGCGGCCAGTTTCGTAACGCCATGGGAGCGGCCAGCGCCGAGCACAACGAGCAGAACATCATCACCGTGGAAGGCGAAGGCCAGAAACTCGTGTTCAAGCAGATCGCCGGCCTGCTGGCGCGCCGCATTGTGTTCACGAAAAAAATTGGCGACCCCGTGGAACGCGGCGAACGCGTGGGCATGATTAAATTTGGCTCCCGAACCGATATCCTTCTTGATGCTGGAGCTGATGTGCAGGTGAAGGTGGGAGACCGCGTCAAAGGCGGCTCCAGCGTGCTGGCCTACGTGGGGAGGCAGCGCCCCGAGTTGCACTCCGTCCTTGCCTCCCAGGGCCAGCGCCGAGGTCAAACATGAACGAACCCCCTTTCCCGATGCGCCGCAAAGAGGACGCACCCTTCCGCGAAAAACGGCAGCGCAAGGGCGCGTACCTGATTCCTTCGCTGTTCACCACCGCCAACATCGCCGCCGGCTATTACGCCATCTCCCAGGTAATTCAGGCCAGCGTGATGGAGCCCTGGCATTTCGATAACGCCGCCAAGGCGATCGGCGTGGCCATCATCTTCGACGCGCTGGACGGTTTCTTCGCACGCATGACCAGGACAAGCAGTGATTTCGGCCGCGAGCTGGATTCGCTGGCGGACGTGATCACCTTTGGCGTGGCCCCAGCGCTGCTCGCCTGGATGTGGGGTTTTCACCTCCTGCCTCCCATGGCGCACGCCGAGTTGCACAGCAAGCTGCTGCAGGCGGGCATTATTGGCAGTTTCGTATTCCTGATGGCAGGGGCCAGCCGCCTGGCGCGCTTCAACATCCAGGTGAACCCTCAGCCCTCCAATCCTGGTCGCCCAGGAAAGAAATATTTCGTCGGCATGCCCATTCCGGCGGGCGCGGGAGTAGTAGCGGCGGTGGTTCATTTTTCTGGCGGCGATCCCCTCGCCTTGTGGTGGGTGGCCGTCATTTGGCTGGCACTGATGCTGGCCGCCGCTTTCCTCATGGTGAGCACCTGGCGCTTTTACAGCTTCAAGGACATTGACTGGCGTCGCCGCCATCCCTTCCGCCTCATCGTGGTTTTCGGTCCCCTGCTTGCCGTAATCTGGTTCTTTTCCCGGCCGGTTCTGTTTCTCATTGCCATGACCTACATGCTCTCGGGCGTGTTCTGGCGCCTGATGTACGTGCTCCACCGCCGCGGCGGCAATCCGCCATCCCCGCCCTACCAGGAAGCCACGGAGTTGCGATGACGCAGGATTCCAGGCCCGCTTCTTCCTCGCGCCCGCCCTCGCATGCCGTGGGCAGCTTTCGCGTGGCCATCGTCGGCGCGGCTACGCTGAAGGGCAAGGAACTGGCCGAGGTGCTGAGCGACCGCAATTTTCCCCGCCGCGACGTCAAACTGCTCGACGACGATGAGTCGCTGGGCCAACTGGAGGCCGTGGGCGATGAGATGAGCTTCGTGCAGGCCATTCGCCCCGAGCATTTCGAAAACGTGGACTTCGCCTTCTTCGCCTCCGAGGAAAGCTTCACCCGCCGCCATTGGGAAATGGCGCGCCAGGCGGGCTGCGCCATCGTGGACCTTTCCTTCGGCCTGGAGAACGTCCCCGGCGCAATGCTGCGCTCACCCTGGGTGGAACGGCAGCTTGGACGTCCTCCTTCTCCGGACCTGGAACCTGCCCCGGTCGTGGTGGCCCACCCCGCCAGCGTGGTGCTCGCGCTGCTGCTGCTGCGCGCCCAGAAGGCGGGCCGGGTGAATTCGGCGACCGTGACCCTCTATGAACCGGCCTCCGAGCAGGGCCGGCGCGGCATGGACGAACTGCACGAGCAGACGGTCAACCTGCTCTCCTTCCATGAGTTGCCGCGGCAGGTTTTCGATACACAGGTGGCTTTCAATCTGGTGGCGTGCTATGGCCAGAAGGCGCACCTGCCGCTGGAAAGCGCGGAGCGGAGGGTGCTCGGCCACTACCAGCGCCTTACTTCGGGCCAGGCGATGATGCCGGCCTTGATGCTGGTGCAGGCTCCCATCTTCCACGGACATGCCTTTTCCATTTATTTTGAGATGGCGGAAATGGTCTCGGTGGGCGACATCACGCAGGCGCTGGAGGGCGAGCATGTGCTGGTGAGCCGCGGAGCGGAGGAATCGCCCAGCACGGTCGGCGCTGCCGGCCAGGGCGACATTTTGCTCACCTGCCGCCGCGATGCCAGCCACGAAAACGGCATCTGGGTGTGGGCCGCAGCCGATAACCTGCGCATCGTCGCCAGCGCCGCCGTGGAAATTGCCGAAGAGATGGCCACCGCCCGCCCGCGAGGCAAAATCCAGTGAAGCGCGGCTTGGGAACAGTTCTGGCGGCGTGTTTTTCTCTCACGCTCGCAGGCTGCGGTTATCACGTCGCGGGCAAAGGAGACAAGCTGCCCACCGACCTGCACACCCTCGCCATACCGGCCTTTGCCAACGGCACGCAGGTCTACCACATCGAGCAGGACCTAACCTCGGCCGTGGTGCGCGAATTCACCACCCGCACTCATTACCAAGTTATCAGCCGCGACGATCACTCTGCCGATGCCACACTGCACGGCGCCGTGCAGTATGTCTACGTGCTTCCGCTTACCTTTGACACGCGTACCAATCGCGTGGCCACGGTTCAGGTGCAGGTGGGGATGAAGGTTACTCTGACGGACAAAGCTGGCAAGGTGCTCTACAACAATTCCAATTACCTGTTCCGCGAGCAGTATCAGGAGAGCAGCTCACTCTCGACTTTTTTCCAGGAAGAATCGCCGGCGCTGCAGCGCTTGTCGCGCGACTTTGCTCGGGCGCTGGTGAGCAACGTTCTGGAGACCTACTGATGCGCGCCTTCGCGCCCACCGAGCGTTTTGTCGCCGAAGTGAACAGCCGCAAGCTGCGTCCGGCCTACATTTTTGTCGGTGACGAAACCTTTTTTCGCCGGCGCTGCCGCGAGGCCATCCTGCAGGCGCTGGTGCCCGCCGACCTGCGCGACTTCGCCCTCTACGAATTCGACCTGGGGGAAACCGCGCTGGGCGAAATTCTCGACCGCGCCCGCACTCCTTCCCTCATGGCTCCTTTCCAGGTCTTCTTCATCCGCGGAGTGAAGAACCTGTATGGGCGCGGTTCGCATGAGGCTGAATTCGAGGCTATCGAAGCCTACGTCAAGAATCCCAATCCTGACGCGCTACTGGTTTTTGTGGCCGATCACATCAGTATTCCCGCCGACGTCCGCCGCATGGAACTGACGGACAGGGATCGCTACGACAGAATCCGCGACACCCTGGGCGATTACTGCGGCATCGTGGAACTGGCGCGGGTGGAAGAAAACGACGCCGTGCGCTGGTTGAGTGAGCAGGCGGGGCAGCAGGGCGCGAAGATTGAGGCGGACGCTGCCCGCGAGATGGTGGATGCCCTCGGCGGCGACATGATGATGATCGCCGGTGAACTGGAGAAGCTGCTGCTCTATGTGGGTGACAAAAAGCGCATCACGCTGGGCGACGTGGAAACCATGGTGCTGGCCGCCAAACAGCGCTCGCTCTACGAACTGACCGATGCCATTTCGGCCAAGGACCGGGTGCGCGCCCTACAGGTGCTCGATGCCATTCTCTCCACCGGCGAAGGCGAGGAGGCCGCCATCGGCCACCTCTACATGCTCTCCAAAACCTTTCGCCAGATGCTGGTCATTTTGGAGCGCAATGTGCGCGACACGCGCATGCTGTGGGCGGCGCTCTGGCAGGGCTTCCGTGTGCCTCCATTCGCCGCCGAAGACATCATCAAGCAGGCCCGCCGTTACAAATCAAAGCGCGAGCTGACCCGCGCTATCCGCCTGGTCGCCCGCGCCGATCTGGCGCTGCGCTCCAGTCCCCCCGGCAAGCGCCTGGTTCTGGAGAAACTGGTGCTGGACCTCACCTCCGAGGTCCCGCCGACAGCACCCGGCTGGCAGCAGGATCAGCTGCCAGTCTGAGGACCGGTGAACGGCACTGGAAGCCCTTGCCTACCTTGCACAGGCTACAAGAACTTCAGAAGGAACACCCCAGCGGATGACTTTGTTCCTGTATTCCATGTTCCATTCT
>DASSQB010000664.1:0-4541 GCA_035702725.1 Terriglobales bacterium
GCTTTCCTGGAAGACGGGGCCTATGTCCATATAGCCCGGGGCGTAGTGCTGGAATCGCCGATTTACTTGTTGTTCGTCACCGCGGCCAGCGATACGCCGGTGATGACGCATCCGCGCAACCTGATTATTGCCGAGGAGAACAGTCAGGCCACCTTCGTTGAAGATTACGTATCGCTCGGCGGCGGCGTGGCCTTTTCCAATGCTGCCACCGAATTGATAGCCGGCGAGCACACCGTGCTCTCGCACTACCTCATCGAGCGCGAGCACACCGACGCCTACAACGTATCCACGCTGCGCCTGCAGCAGGGACGCAGCGCCAACGTGGCGTCGCACTCGGTGCTGCTGGGCGGCGGCCTGGTGCGCAATAACGTGCACCCGGTGCTGGCGGGCGAGGGCGCCGACTGCCTGATCAACGGGCTGTTCATCGGCAACGGCCGCCAGCACATGGACAACTACATGCTGGTGGAGCACGCCAGCCCGCACTGCGGCAGCCGCCAGTTCTATAACGGCATTCTGGACGGGCACTCGCGCGGCGTTTTCCACGGGCGCATCATTGTCCACAAGGACGCGCAGAAGACCGACGCCAAGCAGACCAACCGCAACCTGCTGCTGTCCGACGATGCGCAGATTGACACCAAGCCGCAGCTGGAAATCTACGCCGATGATGTGAAGTGTACTCACGGCGCCACCATCGGGCAGATCGAGGAAGAAGAACTCTTCTATTTGCGCTCGCGGGGGATTGATGAAGCGGCGGCACGTCGCCTGCTGCTGTTTGCCTTCGCCAGCGAATGCCTGGACCGCATGAAGTCCGGGCCGGTGCGCGCACGCATTGAAGAACTGGTTAACGAGTGGCTGTTCCAGATTAAACCCGACAGTCCCGAAAGCGGCCAAGGCGCATCAGACCGCGCCATGCACTGGGAGGAAGTAGGATGACAACCGCCCCCAACACCTACACCGAGTTTCGTCCTTTGGCTCCCGCTCATGGCGGCTACGATGAGCAGCGGGTGCGCCGCGACTTCCCTATCCTGGGGCAGAAGGTACACGGCAAGCCGCTGGTGTACCTGGATAACGCGGCCACTACGCAGAAGCCGCAGCAGGTGCTGGACGCCATTGTCCGCTACTACAGTGAGGACAACGCCAACGTGCACCGCGGTGTGCATCAGCTTTCCGAGCGCGCCACCGAGGCTTATGAGCGGGCGCGTGCCATCGCCCAGCGATTCCTGAACGCGGCCCGGCCGGAAGAAATCATTTTTGTGCGCGGCACTACCGAGGCCATCAACCTGGTGGCGCAGAGCTACGGGCGCCGCAATGTAGGTGCCGGCGACGAAGTCATCATCACCGCCATGGAGCACCACTCCAACATCGTGCCCTGGCAGATGCTGTGCCAGGAAAAGGGCGCGCGGCTGCGGGTGGTTCCCATCAACGACCGCGGCGAATTGATCCTGGAAGAATACGAAAGACTGCTGGGCCCAGGAACCAAGCTGGTAGCGCTGGGTCAAGTTTCCAACGCGCTGGGCACCATCAACCCGGTGCGCCGCATCATTGAACTGGCGCATCGGCAGGGAGTTCCGGTGCTGGTGGATGGGGCGCAGGCGGCGCCGCGCATGAAAGTGGATGTGCGCGAACTGGATGCCGATTTCTACGCCTTCTCCGGCCACAAGATTTACGGTCCCACGGGAATTGGCGTGCTCTACGGCAAAGCCAGCCTTCTGGATGCCATGCCGCCCTACCAGGGTGGGGGCGACATGATCAGTTCGGTCACCTTCGAGAAGACGGTCTACAACAAGCTGCCGCACAAATTCGAAGCCGGCACGCCGCACATGGCGGGAGCGATCGGACTAGGGGCGGCGCTCGAGTATGTGAGCCGCCTGGGCATCGAGAACGTCACCGCGCACGAGCAGGACGTGCTGGCTTACGCCACGGAGCAGGTCTCGGCGGTGCCGGGCGTACGCCTGATCGGGACAGCGCGGGAGAAGACGGGCGTGCTTTCCTTTGTGCTCGAGCCTATTCACCCGCACGATATCGGCACCATTCTGGACCAGGAAGGAATCGCCATCCGCACCGGGCACCACTGCGCGCAGCCGGTGATGCAGCGCTTTGGCGTGCCGGCCACGGCGCGCGCATCGTTCGGCCTTTACAACACGCACGAAGATGTGGACGCGCTGGTGCGCGGCCTGAACCGGGTGCGGGAGGTCTTTGCCTGATGGCCGACCTGCGCGATCTTTACCAGGAAGTTATCCTGGAGCACAGCAAGCAGCCGCGCAACTACCGCGAACTGGCCGACGCCGATCACAAGGTAGAGGGCTACAACCCCCTGTGCGGAGATCATTTCACCGTCTACCTGAAGATGGACGGCGAGAAAATTCAGGACGTGAGCTTTCAGGGCTCGGGGTGCGCCATCTCCAAGGCCTCGGCATCCATGATGACGCAGAGCGTGAAGGGCAAGACGCTGGCCGAGGCGGAGAAGATTTTTGAGCGGTTCCACAAACTAGTAACCGGCGCGGAGCACAATGGCAACCAGGAAGAACTGGGCAAGCTGGCGGTGTTTTCCGGCGTCTCCGAGTTCCCCGTGCGGGTAAAATGCGCCACGCTGGCCTGGCACACGCTGCACGCCGCCTTGGAAGGCAAGCAGGAAGCGGTTTCCACGGAGTAGTCATGAGCACCACCTATCAGCCAATACGACTCAGCCGCCCGGTTGAGGTCACGGAAATTCCCAGCGGCATCCGCGGGCAGATTCCCGAAGGCACAGTGGCTAAGGTCATGCAGTCGCTGGGCAACGCCTATACCATCATGACCGAGTACGGCTACATGTACCGCGTTGACGCCAAGGACGCGGACGCGCTGGGCATCGAGCACAGCCAGCAGCAAAGCGCGGCAGCGGCCAGCGGCAAGTTCAGCGAAGAGCTGGCCTGGGAAGAGATGAAGACGGTGTACGATCCCGAAATTCCAGTGAACATCGTGGACCTGGGCCTGATTTATGAACTAGCGGTTTCTGATTCAGAACAGGGTGGGAAGAAGGTTGCCGTCAAAATGACCATGACCGCGCCCGGATGCGGCATGGGAAACATTCTTAAGGCCGACGTCGAAAACCGGCTCGCGAAATTGCCGGAAGTGAAGGAAGTAGATGTGGAAGTGGTGCTCGATCCGCCCTGGACGCCGCAGCGCATGACCGAAGCCGCACGCCTGCAGCTCGGTCTGGACATCTAAGAGTTTCCGCACAGTTTGTCACTACGCATGATGTCCCTTGCAGGGAGACGTTGCAAGTAACGTCTCTACTCACGTAGTGGTTTGAGCGCATGCACAGTGGTGGAGACGTAACCTGTTGCGTCTCATTTCAGGAAAGCGTTTCCGGTTTACTTGCAGGTGTTGGAACGGATTTTCAGGTGGCCGATTTCCAGCAATTGGTTGGGATTGTCCACCACCTCGCTCTTGGGGCTTTCATTGGGTGTTTCGGCAGTCGAGCGGGGCTGCCAGGTTCCTGTCGCTGTCACTTCGTGGCCGACCTGGGAAGCCAGGTCCAGCTTGCTGGTGACGTTGGCGATCTTGCCGTCCTTTTCCTTCAGCACGTATTCGCCGTTCTGCTTTTCCAGGCAACCCGTGATGTGCTGCGTCTGCTTGGAACTGCTGGAGACGGATCGGCTGCCGCTCATGGTTTGCTCGGCTGTTTTCTTCGAGGTGGAGCTCTGGCTGGAGTTGGATTGTTGCGCCAGGCCGCTAAGGGAAAAGGCCAGCAGAGAAAAAGAGAGCAGAAGCATTCGGCTCATAAGCGCGCCTCCCAGGTTTGTAGATGCGGAAAAGGAAGAAGGCCGTTGGCCGAGAGATGCTGCAGGCGGGCTGCGCTCGCCATGCACGGGGCAGAGCCCCGTGCCCACCAGATGACTCAGTCCATGAAAATGTCGCTTTTTAGCTGCGCCCCGGGCTGGACGGCGTAGCGGGCGAGGTCGGTCACGCCGGCGGTGGCCAGCACTTCATCGTCAATAAAGAAGTTGCCGGTGGTGCTTCGGCTGTCGCGCGTGAGAATGTGCCAGGCGGCCTCGGCAACAATTTCAGGCGTGCGCCCGCGCTCCGGCTCCGCGCCCGGGATAACCTGTAGCGCAGCGGTGGCGATTATGGTCCGCGGCCACAGTGCGTTCACCGCGATGCCCTGCTTGCGGAATTCCTCCGCCATGCCCAGCACGCAGAGACTCATGCCGTATTTGGACATGGTGTAGGCCAGGGTAGGCGCGAACCACTTTGGCCGCATATCGAGCGGCGGCGCCAGGTTCAGAATGTGCGGGTTCGCCGCCTTGGCCAGGTGCGGCAAGCAGGCCTGCGAGCACAGGTAGGTGCCGCGCACATTGATGCCCATCATGAGGTCGTAGCGCTTCATGGGGGTCTGCAGAGTGCCGGTGAGGCTGATGGCGCTGGCGTTGTTGACCAGGATGTCTATGCCGCCGAAGTGGCGCGCGGCCTGTTCCACCGCAGCCTGCACCTGGTCGTCGAAGCGAATGTCCATGGCGATGGGCAGGGCTTTGCCGCCGGCAGCCTCGATCTCCTCAGCC
>DASSQB010000665.1:0-3201 GCA_035702725.1 Terriglobales bacterium
GTGTATAGATCGCCCGCGCCTGCGCCTGTCTGCGACTTATCGTAGGTGTTGGCGTTGATGCTGCCGTCGCAGTTGTTATGCGGCACCGTCCCCCGACGCCTGCTCGGCCAGCGCCTGCACGGTCTGCTTGAAGACCCGCCCGCGGTGTTCGTAATTCTCAAACTGATCGAAGCTAGCGCAGGCGGGGGCCAGCAGCACCACGTCGCCGCTCTCCGCTGACGCTGCCGCCCGCTTCACCGCCGCATCCAGTGTCCCCGCGCGCACGACCTCCACGATCCGGCCCAGGTGCGATTCGATCTTCTCCGCCGCCGCCCCAATGGTGTACACGCGCCGTGCCCGCTCCTTCAGCAGCGGCTGGAGCACGGTGTAGTCGCTGCCCTTGTCCGTGCCACCGAGAATCAAATGGATGTTGGCGGGAAAGGATTCCAGCGCCTTGATGGTGGCATCCACGTTGGTGGCCTTGGAGTCGTTGTAGAACTCCACCCCACGCACCGTGGCCACGTACTCCAGGCGGTGCTCCACCGCCTTGAAGTCCTGCACCGCGCGCCGGATGCGGGAGGGCTCGGTCTGGGTCAGCATGCCCGCGCACACCGCCGCCAGCACGTTTTCCAGGTTGTGCGCGCCTTTCAGCTTGATTTCGCTCACCGGCATGATCTGCTGTTCCTGGCCCTCGCCGCTATAAACAATCTGGCCATTCCTGATCCAGGCGCCCGCCCCCACTTCTTTCTTACGGCTAAACAAGATTGTGCGAGCCTTAGTGCGGCTGGCCAGGCCCACGCAAGTGGTATCGTCGGCATTAAGCACGGCGAAATCCTCGCCTGTCTGGTTCTCGAAGATGCGCGCCTTGGCGTCAACATAAGCTTCGAAGGTGCTGTGCCGGTCAAGGTGGTCGGGCGTGATGTTGAGCACCATCGCTATAAAAGGATGAAAGCTCTGGATGGTTTCGAGCTGAAAGCTGGAAACTTCCAGCACCACGTAGCTGTCGTCGGTGCTCTCCTCCACCAGGGAGATGGCAGGAGTTCCGATGTTGCCGCCCACCAGCGATTCCCATCCGCCCAGGGAAATGACTTCTCCGGTCAGCGCGGTGGTGGTGGTCTTGCCGTTGGAGCCGGTGATGGCGACGATGCGGCCCTTCAGGAAGCGCGCCGCCAGCTCGATTTCGCCGATGACGGGAACGCCCTGCTCACGTGCCTGCGCCAGTTGCGGCGCGTCCACCGGAACGCCCGGGCTGACCACGATCAGGTCCTGCCCGCGGAAGGTGCGCTCCCCGTGGCCGCCAGTTTCCACCGTGATACCGGCATCGAGCAGCTTGGGAATCTCGCCGCGCAGCTCGTCCTGGCTTTTGGTGTCGGAAACGGTGACCCGCGCTCCCCGGGCCTTTAGGAACAGCGCCGAGGCCACTCCCGACTTCCCCAGGCCAACCACCAGCACGCGTTGGTTTTTTAAGTTCAAGCTGTCCAACCCTACCGCAACTTCAGCGTGGTCAGAGCAAAAAGCGCAAACACCAGCGACGCGATCCAGAAACGCACGATAATCTTCGACTCCGACCAGCCCAGCAGCTCAAAATGATGGTGCAGCGGCGCCATCTTGAAAATCCGCTTGTGGCGCAGCTTGTACGAGGCCACCTGCAGGATCACCGACACCGCCTCGATCACAAATATCCCGCCAATAAAGGGCAGCAGCAACTCCTGCTTGATCATGACCGCCACCGTGCCTATGGCGCCCCCTAGCGCCAGCGAACCCACGTCGCCCATGAACACTTCCGCCGGGTGCGCGTTATACCACAGGAAGCCGATGGCCCCGCCCACCATGGCGCCGCAGAATATGGTCAACTCGCCCACCTGAGGCATGCGCTGCAACTCCAGGTAATTAGCAAATGTCGCATGACCGCTGATGTAGGTGAGCACAGCGAGGGCTCCCGCGGCGATGATGGTGCAACCAATGGCCAGTCCGTCCAGCCCGTCCGTCAGATTCACCGCATTGCTCGAGCCCACAATCACCAGCACCACGAACCCGATAAAGGGTAGGAAGGAAAACAGCCACATGTGTGGCGAGGTCATCCACCGGTCCACCACCAGGTCCGGGCGGAAGGTTTTTACGAACGGGACAATCAGCCTGGTCGAGTACAGGCCCTGAGTTTGCAAACCGATCAGCGCAATCGCGATCAGGATGCTGGTGGTGATCTGCAGCAGCAGCTTGGTGCGTCCGGTCAGCCCCAGGTTGCGGCGATGTACCGTCTTCAGATAGTCGTCGGCAAAGCCGATGCCCGCAAAAGCCGAGGTAGAGAGCACCGCCACCCAGATAAATTTATTACTCAGGTCCGCCCACAAGAGGGTCGGAACTATGACCGAAATCGCAATCAGCACTCCGCCCATGGTGGGCGTGCCAGCCTTTTTGTGGTGCGCCTGCGGACCTTCTTCGCGGATGAACTGTCCGATCTGGAACTCGCGTAGGCGGCCGATGACCAGCGGCCCGATTATCAATCCCGTGAACAGAGCAGTGAGGCTGGCAAAGGCGGTGCGGAAAGTCAGAAACCGGAAAATGCGGAAGGGCGAGAAATAATGAAACAGTTTCAGGTACAGCAACCAGTAGAGCAATCGTCCCCCCGTTTCGAAATCCAGATCCTAAAGGCTGGGAGTTACCACAACTTTTTTGCCGGCTTCTTTGGCCGGCTCCACTCGCGCCAGCCAGCGCTCCAATGCCTTTTCCAGCCGCACCCCGCGCGAAGCCTTGAGCAGAACGGCATCGCTCGGGCGGGCTTCACGAGCCAGCCACTCGCCGGCGTCTTCCGGCGAGGCCACAAACTCCGCCCGCATGCCGGCTTTCTTCGCGGCTTCCACCATGTGCTCGGCTGCGCCCCGCACGCCCACCAGCACATTCACGCCCCGCTTGGCCATGCGCCGCCCGCATTCAGCGTGCAGTTCGGGGCCGGCCGGACCCAGCTCCAGCATTTCTCCCGCCACCACAATGTGGCGCTGCGCCGGCAACGCCAGCAGGGCGTCTACCATGGCATCGAGGGCTTTTGGATTCGAATTGTAGCAATCATTGATGACGGTCGCTCCGCCTAACTCAATCACCTGGCCGCGCTTGTCTGCCGGGGCCAGGCCGGCCAATGCGGCTGCCGCGTCCACCAGCGCAATGCCCAACTCCAGCGCCACAGCGACAGCAGCCAGCGCATTGGGAATGTTGTGCGCGCCCACC
>DASSQB010000666.1:0-4243 GCA_035702725.1 Terriglobales bacterium
GGAATTTTCTACGGCGGCGACGAAAACGGCCCCTACTCCAACCCCAGCCCAGCCTTCAACCCGCCGTTCTTTTCCATCCAGTCGTTCAACACGCCCTGCGGGGCGGCCTCGGCCAATCCCGCGCCTGGGCAAACAGACTGCTCGATTCCGAATTTCAATGTTCTCTCGCAGGGCTTTCCGGCAAACTCACTCAGCGACCCAAATACCCCGCAGCTGTTCTCCAGTGATCCCAACCTGCGCACGCCCTACACCCAGCAGTGGCATTTCGGCCTGCAGTACCAATTGCCCGCGCAGACCATGCTCCAGGTTTCGTATGCCGGCTCGCGCGGCACCAAGCTGTACGCTTTCTACAACGGTAACCAGGCTGTGCCCACGGTGGATCAAACCGCTCCCCTGCTACCCCGCCGCCCGATACACACCTGCAACACAGCGGTATTGCCCAACTGCGATCCTTCCGTGTTCGATACCACCATCACGACCTTTCGCTCCAATGCCTTCTCCAACTACAACTCCCTGCAAACGCGTCTGCAGAAGCGGCTCTCGCGTGGCCTGCAGTTTGAAGCCTCCTACACTTACAGCCATGCCCTGGACAACGCCTCCAGCGCCAACCTGGGCTCCTTCGCAACTGGCGATTTCCGCGACCAGCGCTTCCCCCAACTGGAGTACGGCAACGCGGATTTCGACATCCGGCACCGTTTCGTCCTCAGCTACTTCTATGAGCTGCCTTTTGGCAAAGGCAAGACCTTCGCCGGCAACGCCAGCGGCGTGGTGAACCAGATCATCGGCGGCTGGCAAGTCGCCGGCATTACCAGCGCCTCTACCGGGAACTACTTCACACCCACCGACATTGCCACCAACCTGTCGAACTCGGACGGCGGCGGCGACGTCGCCAATTCCGCCCGTCCCGATCGCATCGGCGATCCCAACGCCAAGCCCTGCATTCCGGGCACCCTGTTTAACACCTGCGCCTTTGCCACCAACACCGTCTTGGGAATGTTCGGCAATGCCGGACGCAACATCATTCGCGGCCCAGGCTTCCAGAACTGGGACCTTTCGCTCTTCAAGACGTTCCCGCTGAATGAACGCGAGCGCTTTGAGTTTCGCGCGGAGTTCTTCAACGTGTGGAACCACATGAATCCTCTGCTGTTTCCGGCTACATTTCTTTTCGATAACCCGGCAACGGACCATGGCCTCGACCTCCCCCCGGGCTTAAGCGGCTGCCCCGTGGACAACCGCAACCAGAATTGCTCCTGGGGATTCCCTCAGTCGGCACGCGATCCGCGCTTCATTCAGCTCGCGTTGAAGTTTTACTTTTGAGGAGGGAAAACACAGGCTGGCAGCGAACCGGAGGCCCGCCCGAAGGGTGATTGTCTGGGGAGCAGCCCTAGACTACTCTCAGAGCTGGCCGGTTCGGCAAAACCTTCTATGTCCGATGGAACCGCGGTTTCGACCAATGCCGCGCCCAGGTTGAGGCGCGCCCTGGGCTTATGGGACTTGATTCTCTACGGTTTGATCGTCATCCAGCCCACCGCGCCAATGCCGGTGTTCGGCGTGATGACCCAGCGCGCTCACGGCCATGCCGTCACTACGGTCCTGATTGCCATGGTGGCTATGCTTTTCACCGCCATCAGCTACGGCCGCATGGCCAGGGTTTACCCCAGTGCGGGGTCGGCTTTCACCTATGTTGGCCAGGAAATTCATCCCGCGCTGGGCTACATCACCGGCTGGAGCATGGCCATGGATTACATGCTCAACCCGGTGATCTGCACCATTCTGTGCAGCAAGTTCGCCATGCTCTTCGCGCCCGGAGTTCCCTACTTCGTCTGGGCGATCTTCTTCGCTACTCTCTTTACGGCACTCAACCTGAACGGTATCCGCACCTCGGCCAGAATCAATGACGGCCTGGCGGCCGCAATGGCTGTGGTGATTGCGCTGTTTTTTGTCATGGCCGCACGCTATGTATTCCACACGCCTCATGACGGCCTTTCGTTCTTCACCCGGCCGTTTTACGACCCGCAGACTTATTCCACCCGGGCGGTGCTGGGGGGCACCTCGCTGGCGGTGCTGACTTACATCGGCTTCGACGGCATTTCCACCTTGTCCGAAGAAGCCGAAAACCCGCGGCGCAACATTCTGCTCGCCACCGTGCTGGTGTGCCTGCTGACCGGCGTGCTGGCTTCCATGGAGGTCTATGCCGCCCAGCTGGTTTGGCCGGCTTCAACTTTCCCCGACGTGGACACCGCCTACGTGGCTGTGGCGGGGCGTGCCGGCGGGGCGTGGATGTTCGGGGTAATCAACCTCACCCTGCTGGTGGCCACCGTCGGCTCGGGCATGGGCTCGCAACTGGGGGCGGCCCGGCTCCTCTACGGCATGGGGCGCGGTAACGCCATCCCTAAATCATTCTTTGGTTTCATCGAGCCCAAGCGGCGCATCCCCCGCAACAACGTTCTTCTGGTGGGTGCGCTGGCGCTGATCGGCGGGTTGACCATCAGTTTCGAGCGTGGTGCCGAACTGCTCAACTTCGGCGCCCTGCTGGCCTTTATGGGAGTCAACGCCTCCTCATTCACCCACTACTTCCTGCGCCAGCAGGAAAAGAAATTAACCAATTTCATCGTCCCCATCATGGGCTTTCTTGTCTGCCTGGTGCTGTGGTTCAGCCTGAGCGTTCCGGCAAAAATCGCGGGCAGTATATGGATGGGCGTAGGCATCGCTTACGGCGCTTATCGGACGCGGGGATTTCGCAGCGAACTGGTCAACTTTGATATTCCGGAAGAAGAATCGGCATAGTGCGGAAAAGCCCATGAGAATTTCGTACAGGTCATTGCCGGTCTGTCTGGCAATAATTTTCGCCATGGCATGCGCGGCGTTTGCGGCTCCCTCCGGCCTCGGCAGCACGCCGCCAATAACCCTGCGGCAGAACTGGTATATCGCTTCATCGGCGGATGTTCAGGATCGCGGGGCTGCGATTTCCCAGCCCGGTTACGCAACGCGCGACTGGTATCCGGCCACTGTCCCCACAACCGTTCTGAGCACATTGGTCAAGGACCAGGTTTATCCCGAGCCCTACACCGGTATGAACCTGCGCTCCATTCCCGGCACGACCTATCCGCTCTTCGAAGACTTTTCCGGCCTGATGATGCCTCCGGGCAGTCCATTCCGCCACGCCTGGTGGTATCGCACCGAGTTCAACTTGCCTGCAGAGTATCGAGGCAAGACCCTGTGGCTCACCTTTGACGGCATCAATTACCGCGCTAACGTGTGGATGAACGGAGTGCAGGTCGCGACCTCCGACAAGCTGGCGGGAATGTGGCGGCTATTCGAATTTGATGTGACCGCTGCGGTGAGGCCCGGACAGACAAATTCTCTGGCCGTGGAAGTTTTCCCGCCCCAGCCCCGCGACCTGGCTATTACTCTGGTGGACTGGGCGCCCATGCCCCCGGACAAGGAAATGGGCATCTGGCGTGACGTGCACCTCATCGCTACCGGTCCGCTGCGCCTGCGTTACCCTGCGGTTATAACCAAGCTCAACTCGCCCGCTGACGATCAGGCTTCGCTCACGGTGCGGGCTGAGTTGACCAACTCCGCTGATCACCCTGTGGCGGGCGTTGTGAAAGGCAAGATTGAAAATGTCGAGTTTCAGCAACCCGTGCGGCTTAAGGCCAAGGAAACGCAAACTATCCGCTTCACTCCTGAGGCGTTCCCCCAACTGAAGTTTTACCATCCGCGGCTATGGTGGCCGGCGCCCGTTGGCCCACAAAATCTTTACAATCTCGACTTCCAGGCCGAAGTTAATGGCCAGGTATCCGATTCCAGTCACATTCGCTTCGGCGTGCGCGAAGTGACTTCCAAGCTCGACCAGCGGGGCCACCGGCTCTTTCAGATCAACGGCAAGAATATTCTGATCCGGGGCGCAGGTTACAGCTTTGATCTTCTGCTGCGCTCCAGCCCCGAAAAGCAGCGCGAGCAGTTGCAATATGTGCGGGACCTCAACCTCAACGCGGTGCGCATGGAAGGCAAACTGGAGGACGACCACTTCTTCGACTTAGCCGACGAAATGGGCGTTCTGATGATGCCCGGCTGGTGTTGCTGCGACCAGTGGGAGAACTGGCCCAAGTGGGACACGGAAGACGAGCAAATAGCAGCCGAATCCATGCGTGACCAGGCCCGCCGTCTGGAGCGCCATCCTTCTGTTTTCGTCTGGCTTTACGGCAGCGACTTTGCCCCGCCACCCAAGGTGGAAGAG
>DASSQB010000667.1:0-4413 GCA_035702725.1 Terriglobales bacterium
CACCGTGATCTGAAGCTGCTGACTCCTGACTCCCGACTACTGACTACTGCAGGCGGGCACGAATGGCTTCCCCGGGGGTGGCTCCCTCCACCAACTTCCCGGCACTGACCACCGGCACTCCGCCCACCAGCACGTACTCGATGCCACTAGAGTAGGCGAGCTTTTCGTACGTGGCCTTATCTATGACGCGCTGGGGATCAAAGATGGTCAAGTCGGCGTCGGCGCCCACCTTCACCCGGCCTTTATTCTTCATCATGGGAGCGCGCGCCTCTAGTCGTTGGGCGGGCATGAGCGTCATCTTGCGCACGGCGTCCATAAGCGAAAGCGCATGCTGCTGGCGCACGTAATAGCCGAGCACATGGGCATAAGTGCCGGCGCCGCGGGGATGACCCTTGCCGTTCAGGATGAGCCCATCGCTGGCGATCATGGTAAGTGGGCTGGAAACGCCCAGCTGCGCAATTTCCGCAGGAATGGAATGAATAATGACCATCCCGCCCTGTTTGCGGTATTTCTCGAATGTCTCCTGCGTCAGGCGCTCTCCGGTTTCTACCCACTGCAGGTCCTTATAGGTAATTCCCTCCCTTTGCTGCCAGCCAGGACCGAAAAGCGCCGAGCCCAGGTCGGTCATGGCGGCAGTGTAGGGGTAGCACTCGGTGGTCACGTCCAGCCCATGCTGGCGGGCGCCTTCAATAGTGGCCAGCATCTGCGGTGTGGAACGCAGGCCGGTGCTGGAAATGTGCACCACGTGCAGAGGCGCGCCGGTCGCCTCGGCGGCGGCGAGGGCCTCCTCGAGCGATGCCATTGGACTGTCTGGTGTGTTGCCGCCACGCAAGTGGACGAATGCGGGGGCGTGATACTCCGCCGCGGCGGAAAACATCTGAATGATCTCCCAGCGGGTAGCCGCGGGCACATAGCCGATGCCAAACCCGATGCCCAGCGCGCCCCGCGCCAGGCCGTGCTCGAGGTCGCGTTTCATTTCCGCGATCTGCTCGGGAGTGGCGACGGTAGTTGCGGCCGTGTCGTGGGGCAGGAAGGTGCCGGAATCATGCATCAGGCGCATGCGGGTGGGGACGTGACCGATAGTGGCGCCATAGTTGATGAGCGCCTTGCCCTGGCGCTCGGCATACCACTGGTCAATGTCGGCCACGCCGATTTCCAGTTCCAGCGCGGTGGTGACTCCATCCCTGGCTTTGTAGCGGTAGTTTTCCGCATCCTGGCCGTGCGAGTGCAGGTCAATAAAGCCTGGAGACACCACCAGGCCCCGCGCCTCAATCGTCTTCCTGCCGCGAATCTCATCCTCGGTAATGACGGCAATGCGGTTGCCGTTGATGCCCACGTTGCGCACCGCATCCAGGCCGGATTCCGGATCCATGACGCGGCCGTGGAGAATGACGACATCGAAAGTCTGGTCAGCGGATTGCGATTGGCTGAAAGCTGAGATTGCAACCACGAAAGTGATGGCGATCAGGAGGATGCGTCTCATGATAGTCGGTTGTGGAGAGGCATTGTGCGCCAGCCAGCGAGAGAAAGGCAAAGGATTTTGCCAGGTCCCTGGGCTCGCGCTCCCACCCTGCGCTTGGTCGCGCTCGCTTGAGAGTCAATCATATTGCTGGCTGATGTGGCACCGCTAAAACCGTATCGCTGGTGATGCATATCACACATACACGTGATGTCGTGGACCCGGCTCCGTTGTCTGGACCAGGAAGTGTGACGCATGACCGTGACGGCGAAGGCAAATGGCGCTAGCCTCCAGAATTGGAGCGTGAGAGATGTGCCTGGCGATTCCCGGCCGGATCCTGGAAATCAATGTAGCCGAGGGCGTGCGCGTCGGCCGCGTCGAATTCGGAGGCATTGTGCGCCAGGCCTGCCTCGACTTCGTGCCCCAGGCCGAGGTCGGCGATTACGTGATGGTGCACGTGGGCTTTGCCCTAAGCCGCGTGGACCGGCAGGAAGCTGAACGCACTTACCAGATGCTGAAGAGCGCGGGCATGCTGGAGGGGGAGCTCTCGCCAGAAGGAAGTTGAGGCGGCGCTGCCCGGACCATCTCTGAGCCCCGCCTTTTCAGGTATTTCGACGGACATCACCAGTCCTTGTGACCCGAGTCACCGCCAGTTGTGTCCAGCGAAATTAAAGTGAAGACAGGAGCTGGACCGCGCGCAAGTGGCGGCAGCTGCTCCGCTCTGCGGCCAGTTCCCCCGACGGCGATGAAATACGTGGATGAATACCGCGACCAGCATATCGCCCAGACACTTGCCGGGAAAATTGCGCGCTGCGCCACGCGCGACTGGGTGCTCATGGAGATTTGCGGCGGGCAGACCCACACCATCATGCGCTACGGCCTCGATGAGCTGCTGCCAACCTGCATTCACCTGGTGCACGGTCCCGGCTGTCCCGTTTGCGTGACGCCCCTGGAGACAATTGACAAAGCCATTGACCTGGCTTCGCGGCCCGAAATCACACTGGTTTCCTTCGGCGACATGCTACGGGTTCCTGGGTCGCGTTCCGACCTGTTCCACGTAAAAGCGGCGGGGGGCGATGTGAGGGTTGTCTATTCGCCCATGGACGCGGTGAAAACTGCCGCTGCCGAACCGCAGCGCAAAGTTGTGTTCTTCGCCGTAGGGTTTGAAACCACCGCTCCCGCCAACGCGATGGCGGTGTGGCAGGCGCGGCGGCTGGGTCTGGAAAACTTTTTTCTGCTGGTTTCGCACGTGCTGGTTCCTCCCGCCATCCGTCTTCTGTTGCGTTCGCCTGAGAACCGGGTACAGGGATTTATCGCCCCCGGGCACGTGTGCACTGTCATGGGCTACCAGCAATACGATCAGCTGGCGCGGGAATTCCATGTGCCCATCGTCGTCGGCGGCTTCGAGCCGGTGGACCTGCTGGAAGCAGTCTGCATGCTGGTGGCGCAGTTGGAAGGCGGGCGCGCTTTGGCGGAGAACCAGTATGCGCGCTCGGTGAGTTATCGCGGCAATCTGGCCGCGCAGCAGATTGTGGAGCTGGTTTTTGAGGTGTGCGACCGCAAATGGCGTGGGATCGGAGTCATACCGCAGAGTGGCCTGCGCCTGCGCTCCGTGTTCACGGCGCATGACGCCGAGAAAACATTCGGACTGGAGGAAATCACCTCACCCGAGCCGCCCGAATGTATCAGCGCGCAGGTCCTGCAGGGACTAAAACGGCCCACCGAGTGTCCAGCGTTCGCCGGCCGCTGCACGCCGCAGAGCCCGCTAGGCGCGCCCATGGTTTCGGCGGAAGGAGCCTGCGCCGCTTACTACCATTACCGGCGGCACCTCACGCCGCATGCGAGGCCAGGCAATGGCTGAGCAATCCAAAAACGTCGCGACGCTCGTTTGTCCCACACCGCTGCCCGCGGGCGAAACTGTCCTTTTGGGCCACGGGAGCGGCGGCCGGCTCACGTCGGACCTGATTCGCGACCTGTTCCTCCCCGCCTTCGACAGCGCCGCCCTGGCTCGCCTCGACGACCAGGCGGTGGTCAGCGTGAACGGCAGCCGCCTGGCTTTTACTACCGATTCCTTCGTGGTCAAGCCGCTGTTTTTTCCCGGCGGCGACATTGGCTCCCTGGCGGTGCATGGCACCGTCAACGACCTGGCCATGGGCGGAGCCACGCCGCTGTTTCTCAGCGCGGCATTCATCATCGAAGAAGGCTTCTCCATGGAGGAGCTGCGGCGCATTGTGGCCTCATTCCGCGATGCAGCGCGCGCAGCCGGCATCGAAGTCGTAACCGGCGATACCAAGGTGGTGGAGCGGGGAAGCGGCGATGGGTTGTTTATCAACACTTCTGGGATCGGGCTGGTGCCGCCTGGCCTGGCGCTCTCCGCCAACCAGGCGCGCCCGGGCGATCGCGTTCTGCTCAGCGGTTCCATTGGCGACCACGGCATGGCCATCATGGCGCAGCGTGAAGGCCTGGAATTCGAAACTACCATACGTAGCGACAGCGCTGCGCTGCACGGGCTGGTGGGTGAAATGTTGAAAGTTACCGGCGAGATCCGCTGCATGCGCGACCCCACACGCGGCGGCCTGGCCAGCGCGCTCAACGAAATTGCTGATCAGTCGCAGGTGGGAATCGAATTGGAGGAGAGTGCTATTCCCATTCGGGAAGAAGTGCGGGGCGCCTGCGAAATTCTGGGATTGGATCCGCTGTACGTCGCCAACGAGGGCAAGCTGATCGCTATCGTGGCGCCGAAAGCCGAGCACGCAGTGTTGCGGGCGATGCGCGGTCACGCTCTGGGCGGGGAAGCGCAGGCGATCGGGACGGTGCGGCACGAGCATCCAGGGCTGGTGACGATGCGCACGGTCCTGGGCACCACGCGTGTAGTGGACATGCTGGAGGGCGATCAGTTGCCCCGCATCTGTTGAGGGGCTTATGCACGAGCTGGGTATTGCCGCTTCAGTGTT
>DASSQB010000668.1:0-4481 GCA_035702725.1 Terriglobales bacterium
TCCTCAACCAGATCATCCGCCCCAACTTCGACAAGGCGTTCACCATCGGCTTCGACACCACCCCGGAGGTGACGCAGGACTTCACCGACAACACCGAGGCGCTCTCCAGGGGGGTGCGCATGCTGCGTCCGGGCGGGGGCACAGCCATGTACGACGCGCTCTACTACGCCTGCCGCGACAAGCTGGCCAAGACCAAGGATACGGGTTCGGTGCGGCGCGCCATCATCCTGCTCACCGACGGCGAGGACAACCAGAGCCATGTGACCCGTGAGGAAGCCATTGAGATGGCGCAGCGGGCTGAGGTGATCGTTTACACCATCAGCACCAACATCAGCGGCACGAAGACGCACGGCGACAAGGTGCTGGAACGCATTGCCGACGCCACCGGCGGACGCGCCTTTTTCCCCTTCAAGGTAGAAGATGTGACGGACGCCTTCACGCAAATCCAGGACGAACTGCGCAGCCAGTACGCGCTCTCCTACCGGCCCGTGAACTTCAAGCGCGACGGAGCCTATCACTCCATCGAAATTCTCGCCGAGAACCACAAAGACATGCACGTGCGCGCCCGCCGCGGGTATTACGCTCCCAGCAAGTAAGCCGGAGTCAGGGCTCAGGAGTAAGCACCCTGAACGCGGGCATACGCCCACGACCAAGGCAAGGCCAGCATCCATTTGCGGTGAAGATACGCCCGGGGTTACTGAGTACCGGCTCCTGACTCCTGACTCCTGACTACTATTCTTCCGCTATTCCCCTTCCCTGCGTGGGGGCAGGGCATAGTAGCCGGAGCGGCACTGCACCTTGTAGCCTTCCTTGGTCTTGACCTCCACCCGGCGGAAACTGCCGTCGCGCTTGGCGTTCGTGGGGGTGTAGCCGATGCTGTACTGGGTGCGCAGCTCGTTGGCGATCTGGTCGAAGGCCTGCTTGAGCTTTTCTAGCTTGTTGCCGACTTCAATCACACGGCCACCAGTTTCCTGGGCCAGTTCTTTCATAGCGCGATCGCCGGAGTAGCCGCCCAGGCCGTAAAAGCCGCGGTCGGCGATGAGCAGCACGTAGCAGATGGAATCAGCCTTCTGGGCCTGCTCAATTGCCTGGCGAATAGTCTCCTGGCTGCCCTGGTCTTCGCCGTCGGTGAGGATGATCATGGCCTTGCGGCCGACCTCGCTGGAAAGCTTGTCGTGGCCGGCCAGGTACACGGCGTCGTAAAGCAGTGTGCCCTTGGGATTGGTGCAGGGCACCGGTCCCCCGCCGAGCCCCGGGATGCCGCCGCAACCACCCCCGCCATTGATTTTGGCCTGGTCGAGAGCAGTGCGCAGCACGCGGCTGGAGTTGGTGAAGTCCTGCAGCAGGTCAACATTCACGTCGAAGCTGATGACAAAGGCTTCGTCCTTGGGACGCAGCACTTCGTTGAGGAAGGCGGCGCCCACTTCCTTCTCCATGGGCAGCACGCGCTCCTGGCTGACGCTGCTGTCAATCAGAATGCCCAGCGTGAGCGGCTGGTCGGTCTCAGCGGTGAAGTACTTGATGGTCTGTGGGTGCCCATCCTCGATGATTTTGAAATCGTCGCGCTTAAGGTCGGAAATGAGGGCGCCGTGCTTGTCCTTTACATTGAAGAACAAGTTCACCACGTTGACATTGACCTGCAAAGTGGAGACGGATTGATCGGTATCCCGCTGGTTGGAAGCAGGCGAGGAGGACTGCTGGGCAGGCGCGGCCAGCGCCGGCCAAGTCAGCCCCAAAAGCAGCAGGGCCGTCATCATGCGAAGGGCCTGGCTACGGAACATTCGAGATCTCTCCTAAGCTGAACAATAGCAGCGTGCTTGGGCCGGCCGTACTGCCGCAGGCGGCGGGTTGGTTGTCACTCACGGCTGCGACGCTCGTCATCCCGGACGCCTGCCCGGTCAGCTATTATTAGGGTAGCTCTTGCTATTCTAAGATGCAGGAAGCAGACCCGGCTATGCGATAAAAAGCAATGCTGGGGAGAGGCGGCCGCGGGATGGTAAAACCGGGCAGTTGGCGCTGGGTCGGGATTACTTTGGTGATGATCGGCCTGTGTGCGGCCCCACTCCCGGCACAGCCGCAAACGGAATCCCCGCAGAAGCCGGCGGCCGGCAGCAGCCCACAGTCAGGAGATCAAAGCCAGCCGGCAGCAGAGCAGGACAAGCAGAACATCCCCGACGCCCCCTCCGCCAGCCGCCCGGCGCCTACGTTTCCCGGTGGGAAGACGCTGCCCTCCACGCCACAACCGCAACCGGGCACGGCGCCGGCGCCGCAGGTCCCTCCCATCACCACACCGGTGGAGCAACCGCCGGCGAATAACCCGCCGCCACAACCGGAAATTACAACCGTTCCCGCGGGCAGCGTGCCCAACACCTCATCCACGTCGCGCGACCAGCTCTACACTTACACCACGAACGTAAACTTCGTGGTGGTGCCGGTTACGGTGAAGGATGACTCCGGCCGCCTGGTTCCGGGTCTGCTGTCGAAGGATTTCTCGGTGTACGAGAACGGCGTGCAGCAGACTGTAAAGTTTTTCACCGCCGATCCCTTCCCCCTGTCGGCAGCGGTAATCATAGATACGGGAGTTCCGAGCGTCGCCTTTCGAAAAGTAAAGGACAGTCTGACGGCCCTGGAGGGCGCTTTCAGCCAGTACGATGAGGTCTCGCTTTACACCTACAGCAACGTAGTGCAGCGCATGCTGGACTTTACCGCCATCAATAAGAAGGTGGATGGAACGCTGGAAGTCTTAAAGGACCGGGAAGAAGGCGAGACCGGAGGCCCATCTTTCTCGGGAGGGCCGCTCAATTCCCGTCCGACGGTGAATGGGCTGCCGGTGGACCAGGGAGCACCGGCACAGATTCCGCCGGCGCGCATCTCACACGTGCTCAATGACGCCTTGCTGCAGGCGGCGTTGGATTTAAGCAAACGTCAGCGCGACCGCCGCAAGGTGATTTTCATTGTCAGTGACGGGCGCGAAATTGACAGCACCGCCAGCTACCGCGAGGTGATGCAGTTCCTGCTGACGCACAATATTTCTGTCTATGCCGTGGCGGTGAGCGGGTCGGCAATTCCCGGCTATAAGACCGCGGAGCGCGTCCACATCCCGCTTATAAACGCCGGGTACAGCAATATTCTGCCCAAGTATGCGGCGGCCACCGGAGGCCAGGTTTTCCCGGCCTTCACGCAAAAAACCCTGGAGCAGGCGTATGCCGAACTGACGCGCGAAGCGCGCAACCAGTACACGTTGGGCTATACCGCCAAGGCCACGCCGGGCGGCGGCTATCGCGACATCGAAGTGAAGGTGGACCGCCCCAATCTCAAGATCACCGCCAAATACGGCTATTACCCTCTACCGCCAGGGCGTTAGGGGTGTTCCTTGCCCAACCGCCGCGCCCGTGGCCCCGCCTTAAGTAATTAGCGTAGGTACCTGCCTTCCCCTGCAAACCTGTGATATAAAAAGTTCTCTGCTCTAAAAGGTTACAGAGATTAAAGATGCCGGGCTGGTGAACGCCTGGCGCTGAGGCGACGGTTTGAGCTTTATCAATTTTGCAGCCCGGGAGATTAACTGCAAGATCGTCTATTACGGTCCTGGGCTGGGAGGCAAAACCACCAACCTGCAGTGGATTTTCGAGCGCACCGGGGAACAGCAGAAGGGCAAAATGATCTCGCTGGCCACCGAGACCGAGCGCACTCTCTTCTTCGACTTCCTTCCTCTGGATCTGGGCACCGTGCGCGGCTTTAAGACCCGCATCCATCTTTACACCGTGCCCGGACAGGTGTTCTATGACGCCAGCCGCAAACTCATCCTGCGCGGGGTGGATGGCGTGGTATTCGTGGCCGACTCCCAGGAAGAGCGCATGGACGCCAACGTGGAGGCGCTGGAGAACCTGCAGGAGAACCTGAAGGAACACAGCTACGACTTCAACCGCATCCCCTACGTGCTGCAACTCAACAAGCGCGACCTGCCCAACGCCATGCCGGTGGATACCCTCAAAAAGGAACTGCTGAAAAAGGACGAACCCGTGATTGAGGCAATTGCCTTCCAAGGCCAGGGCGTCTTTGAAACCCTCAAGTCGGTCGCCAAGCTGGTGCTGATTGAGCTGAAGCAGGGGAGCTGAGAGCAGTTCTCGGTTCTCAGTTCTCGGTTCTCGGTTCTCAGTTCTCGGTTCTCAGTTCTCGGTTCCCAGTTCTCGGTTCCCAGTACCCAGTTGCCAGTTGAAACCATCTCAGTTGGAATCTCGCTGGTAGACCATTGCCTGCTGATTTCCAACGCTCGAAGTACTCCAATACCCCAGCTCTATCGTGAACGCGACGGAAACAGGTAGTGGTTACTGGGTACTGGGAACTGGCTACAACAAAAACGGGCGCCAGGTTCGGCGCCCGTGGTCCGCAGGTTCGCGGATGTTCTACTTGTGATCGAGCAGCGACGCTCCCGCTTCCCGGCGGTTACCGGCAGAGCGGGCAGCGCGGGCGGCGGCAGGAAC
>DASSQB010000669.1:0-3040 GCA_035702725.1 Terriglobales bacterium
CACCAGCCGACGTCCGGCACGCTCCCAAACCAGCAGTGCGAATTGTGGCTGGTGGTGAGAAAACCGCGGAGCAAACGCCGCAGCGTACCCGTGTCATGGCTGCTCTGGGATGGACCGAAGACCGCTTCCGCCTGCTCTTCCAGCCGCTGGTGCAGGAAGGCAAGGAGGCGGTGTGGAGCATGGGCGACGACGCTCCGCCCGCCTTTCTTTCCAGCCATCGCCGCCCGCTGTGGGACTACTGCAAGCAGCGCTTCGCCCAAGTGACAAATCCCTCCATTGATCCGCTCCGTGAGCGCCAGGTGATGTCGCTCGAGGTTTATGCCGACGAAGGCACGGTGCTGCCCTCGCCCCTGCTCGATTGCGCCCAGATGCAAGCGCTCGGCGAGACGCACGCCCCCACACACAACATTGACTTCACATTCGAAGCCGGTGCTGGCATAGAAGGCGCTTTGGTGGCCCTGGATCGGATTAGCGCGGAAGCGCGACAAGCGGTGGGCGACGAAGCGGACCTGGTCGTTTTGAGCGATCGCGCGGTGAGTGCCGACCGCGCGGCACTTCCTGCCTTGCTGGCCACGGCAGCCGCATGGAAATCCATGGCTGCGGCGGGCGGTTGGAAAATCCCGCTGGTCGTCGAAACCGGCCAGGTGATTGATACGCATCATGTGGCTCTGTTGGTCGCGGCGGGGGCATCGGCGATCTTGCCGTGGCTGGCACTGGAACTCGTATCTGAAGCAGAGAACGGCCCAGCCAATTTTCGGGCGGCGGTGGAGAGCGGCTTGCGCAAGGTCATGGCTCGCATGGGTGTCTCCACCATGGCTAGCTATCGGAACAGCCAATTATTCGAAATTGTCGGCCTTGAGCCCGACATCTGCGAACGCTTCTTTGAAGACGCTCACAGTGCCCTGGGCGGCAAGAACCTTCGCGAGCTTCTGGAGGACGCGCTGGAGATTCACGCGGCGGCGTTTGCTTCGGCAACAAGCGAACTGCGCGACGCCGGCCTTTACCGCTTCCGCCATCAGGGCGAGGCGCACGGCAACTCTCCCGACGTGGTGCGCCGCATGCACCAGTTCATCAAATCACCCAGCGAGAAGACCTACCAGGCCTTTGCCGAAACCGGCGAAGGTCGCGGAACTGCAGCCATTCGCGACTTGATCGAGATTGTTCCGGTCGCGGCCCCGGGCAATGGCCACGTCGAGAGCGAGACTTCCATCCTCAGCCGCTTCAGCACCCAGGCGATGTCGCTGGGCGCGATCTCACCTGAGGCACACCGCACACTGGCCATCGCCATGAACCGGCTGGGAGCGCGCTCCAACACAGGCGAAGGCGGCGAGGACCCGCGCGTCTACCGCCACGGCGGCCTGGCCAACAACCGCGTCAAGCAGGTTGCATCGGCGCGTTTCGGCGTCACCACCGAGTACCTGGTCCACGCCGACGAACTGGAAATCAAAATCGCGCAAGGGGCCAAGCCCGGTGAAGGCGGCCAACTGCCCGGCAGCAAAGTCACGTCTTACATCGCGCGCCTGCGCCATGCCGTGCCCAGCATGAGCCTGATTTCGCCACCTCCGCACCACGACATCTACAGCATTGAGGACTTGGCGCAGCTCATTTACGACCTGCGCGCAGTAAACCCGCATGCCCGCATCGGGGTAAAGCTGGTTGCCAGCGGCGGCGTGGGCATGATCGCTACCGGCGTGGCCAAAGCGGGCGCGGACGTGATCACCATCAGCGGCCACGACGGCGGCACCGGCGCTTCGCCGATGACGTCCATCAAGAACACCGGGCTGCCCTGGGAAGTGGGCCTGCGCGACGCGCATTGCTCTCTGGTGCGCGCCGGTTTGCGCGGGCGGGTGCGCCTGCGCGTGGACGGCGGGTTGAAATTTGCCCGCGACGTGGTCATTGCCGCATTGCTGGGCGCCGAGGAGTTCGGCTTTGCCACCGCCGCACTGCTAGCCATCGGCTGCGTCATGGCGCGCCAATGCCATCTGAACACGTGCCCCGTGGGTATTGCCACCCAGGATGAGAAGTTGCGCACTCGCTTCGCCGGCAAGCCGGAGATGGTGATGCAATACTTCCGGGCGCTCGCTGCCGACGTTCAGCAATTGCTGGCGAAACTCGGCGTGGCTTCGATTGATGAGATTGTGGGCGCTGTGGATCGCCTGCACCCGCGAACTGCGGAAGCTGGGCGCGCTCTCGGAAACCTTTTGGAGCCGGTGCAGGGTCCAGCGCAAGTCGCGTGCCCGCGCGAGGACCCGAGCCGCCTGCATCGCGAGATGATGCTTCCCGCTGATGGCGTGGAGGAATTGCGGGGGCGCCGCCGCTTCCGCATTGCCAACTGCGACCGCGCCATCGGCGCGCACCTGAGCGGCGAAGTGGTGCGTCGTAACAACTCACTGGACACCGGCCTCCTCAGCTACGAGTTTCTGGGCACGGCGGGACAAAGCTTTGGCGCATTTCTCACCTCGGGCGTGCACTTCCGCTTGTTGGGCGATGCCAACGATTACGTCGGCAAGGGCTTGAGCGGCGGTACCATCGTGATCACCCATGGGCCGGAGGCCTCGCGCCGTGGCGACGTGCTGGCCGGCAACACCGTGCTCTATGGCGCCACCGCCGGAGAGTTGTACGTAGCCGGACGCGCGGGCGAGCGCCTGGCTGTGCGCAACAGCGGCGCCCTTGCGGTGGTGGAAGGCGCCGGGCAGCACTGCTGCGAATATATGACCGCGGGCGTGGTTCTTGTGCTGGGGCCCGCAGGCGCCAACCTCGGAGCCGGCATGACCGGCGGCTTGGCCTACGTGCTGCAGGAGGCAGCAGGCCCCCTCAACCAGGAATCGGTGCGCCTGGCCGAGGTAGAGATGACCGAACGCCGCTGGTTGCGGCGCGTGCTGCGCAATCACGTTCGCCTCACCGGCAGCCCGCTCGCCATGCATTTGCTCAGCGACTTCAACCTGCCCCTGCTCCGCGTGGAACCGGTGCAGCCGCCCTGCACCGTGGCCGAAACCTGGGCGCCCATCCTGGAAAGACTGCACCAGCAGGAAGAAACGGT
>DASSQB010000670.1:0-6618 GCA_035702725.1 Terriglobales bacterium
CTACTAGCTCCTGGCTTGTACCGCTTCAGAAACGACCCGTGCTTGTCCCTTCGGCTTTTAGGAATTTGCCGCGGGTCTCAGCCCTTCATGAGCCCAAGCTAGAAGCTAATTAGCTAGAAGCTAGTAGCTGCTTTTACTGCAGTACCACCTGCTCGCCTTCCTTCAGGCCGCCCAACACTTCGGTCTTGGCGCCGTTGGAGATGCCGGCGTTGATGGCCACTTTGCGCGCGCCGTCCTTGGCGCTGGGATCGGGCACCTGAACGTAGGTCTTCTTGTCTTTGTCGTAAATCAGGGCGCCTTCCGGGATCTGCAGCACGTTCTTGTGCTCTTCCAGGATGATCTCCGCGTTGGCCGTCATGTTGGCTTTGAGCTCGCCTCCAGGATTGTTGATGGAAACGCGCACTTCGAAGGTGGTGACGTTGTCCTTCTCCACGCCCATGGGCGCAATCTTGGTGACCTTGCCGTGGAATGTCTTGTCCTTAAACGATTCCACCTTAATGCGTGCGGGCTGGCCCAGGTACACCTTGCCGATATCGCTCTCGTCCACCTTGCCCTTCACATAGACCTGGCTGGTGTCGCCCAGGGTCATGATCAGCGTGGCGGAGGAGCCGAGCACCAGGATGGAACTCACGGCGTCGCCCATTTCCACATCCCGCGAAAGGATCACCCCATCAATAGGGGAAGTGATGGTGGTGTAGCTGAGCTGTTCTTCCAATTGCGCCAGGTGGGCTTTATCCTGTTCTACCTGGGCGGCCGCTTGCTTCTCTTTCGCGGTCAGCACCAGGACCTGCGCCTTGGCTACATTCTGCTTGTTGAGCGCGAGCTCGTAGTTCTTCTGGGCGTCATCCAGGGAAGACTGGGAGACTACACCATCCTTAGCCATTCTCATGGCACGGTCATACGCCCGTTTCAAAAGCGGTACATCGGGACCTTCGGCGTCCACCTTGGCGCGAGCCAGGTCCGCACCGGCGCCCCGCTCGGCCGCCTGGGAAGCCAGCAGCTGGGCCCGGGCGGAGTTGACCTGGGCTTCGATCTCATCCCGGTCCAGTTCGCACAAAACCTGGCCTTTTTTGACCCGGTCCCCTGCGTCCACCAGCAGCTTCTTTACAATGCCGCTGGCCTTGGACTTGATTTCCACCTTGGTGATGGGCTCGACCTTGCCGGTGGCGACCACGCTCTTGGCCAGGTCGCCACGTTCCACCTTGGCCAGCTTGGTGGGGTCAATCTTGGTTCCGCCATGCGTGGCGGCGGTGACCCCAAGCACGATCAGGACCAGGGCTATAAGCGATCCGCTGGCATATAGAAGCCGTTTGCGCTTTTTCTTTTTACCGTTGCCATTGCCATTTCCGTTAGCCACGGTCGCCCTCCTGCCCCGATACAAATCGGCTCTCACTATCTACTACGCCGCCCGCCTGCCATTTGTTCCTGACTGGCGGGATAAATTTCTAGAGTCACCACAGTTCGCCTGCCCCCGCTGGGTTAGACAGAACAGAAGGTAAAAGGGAAGCAAAGAACAGCTGGGCACTACCGTCGGTCTGGAGTTCGTGGCGGGGGCCCCGGTGGATTTCCTGCTCGCTCCGCTTCCTCGTCTGCAAGAGCAGGATACACAGCTAGTTATGCTTTATGGGCGGGAACCGGTCCGGAGTCCGGCGAGATGCTAGAATCTGATTTTAAATGGTTAGCTTCCTGCTGCTGCGAGTGTTGCTGGTAGTTTTGCTCGTGGCAGCCAACGCATTTTTCGTGGCCGCTGAGTTCGCCCTGGTCAGCGTGCGCGATACGCGCCTGCAGCAGCTGGTCGAGGCCCGCCGCATCGGCGCCCGCACCGTTCAGAAACTGCATCAGCGCCTCGCTGAGGTTCTGGCTGGTGTGCAGTTTGGCGTCACCCTCGCCAGCCTGCTCCTGGGCTGGATTGGCGAACCGGTGGTGGCGCGCATGTTTCAAAACGTGCTGGCTAACGTGCCCCACGCCGGCATTTACGCTCACACCCTGGCCGTCGTCATTTCCTTCTCGCTCATTACCTATTTGCTGGTCATTCTCGGCGAGATTGTTCCCAAATCAGTCGCCCTGCAGCGCGCCGAGCGGGTGGCGCTGGCGGTTGCCGGTCCTATGGATGTGTTTCTGGCCATCTCGCGGCCATTCCTTTATGTGATGAACCGCTCAGCCGATGCCGTGCTGCGTGCGTTCGGCTCCCGGCAGATTCGCAGCGGTGCGGCGCACTCGCCGGAAGAGCTCAAGCTGATCGTGGCTGCCAGCCGGCGTTTCGGCCTCATTCCCGCGTTTGAAGAAGAAATCATCGCCCATGCGCTGGAACTGGGGGAGGTTACCGTACGCGAGGTCATGGTGCCCCGGCCCAACATTTTTTCTTTTCCCGCCGACCTCACCCTGGATGAGGCGGTCGCCCGCGTGGTGGAAGAGCAGCACTCGCGCATTCCGGTTTTCGATCCGCAGCGCGGGCCCGAGCACATCGTAGGCATTCTCTACGCCAAGGACCTTATGCGCTGGATGCGGCTGCGAGTATCGCTCTCTCAGGCGCAACCGGCTGCCGCGCGCGTGGCTAAGATGCCCATCAGCCAGATCATGCGTGACGTGCTGGTGGTGCCGGAAACCAAGCCCCTCGGCGACCTGCTCACCGAGTTCAAGCAGCGCAAGCGGCACCTGGCTGTCGTGGTGGACGAGTTTGGCTCCACAGTGGGCGTGGTCACCGTGGAAGATGTGCTGGAGCAACTGGTGGGCGAGATCGAAGACGAATTCGATGTCGCCGCCATGGCGCCGCTGAAAGCAGGCGCCACCATGGTGCTGGAAGGCGCGGCCAACGTTCTCGACCTGGACAGCCAGTATCAGCTCAGCCTGCCGCGCAACGAAGGGTTTGAAACCCTGGCGGGATTTGTGCTCACCCGTCTGCAAAAGATTCCCATCGCGGGCGATTCTTTCGAATACGAAGGCCGACGCTTTACGGTGGTGGAGATGGACGGCCACCGCATCGCCAAGGTGCGCATTGAAATGCTGCAGGAGCGCCTGCAGGCCGTGGGCCGATCCGGCGACTGACCCCCATACTCCCGCCGCGCTGGCGATTCAGACTATACTGAACGCCTTCTGAGGAGGTGGCCTGTGCCCCTGCTCCGCGTGGCTCTTCCCGCTGCTATTTCCCTGGTGCTGGTCTCCGCCGTAGCCGCCAAGGACAAAAGCTCCCTTCCGCAAGGAAAGGTGTGTGTCGCGGTGGTCGCCAACGCCAGCACAACCTCTGCGAGTGTGGAACAAATGAAGGAGCGCCTTGTCAAAAGCCTGAAGCAGGATAAGGTTGACGCCGTTGGCATGGACTCGCGGACCACCACCGCGTACCCGCTTCGCCTTAGTGAAGACAACGGCGAGGAGTCACAACAGAAGGGATGCGATTACATCCTGCTTACCCAGCTTCGTGATCCGCGTGAGCATCCCTGGGAACCGCATCTGCCGGAAATCTCCATCGGCGGCCCTGTCCCCAGTACGGATGCCAGCGACCAGACGGCCGAGGCTGGGCCCAATCTGCAGGTGGCTTTTGCTCTTTTCCGCAGCGGCCGCTTTGAGCCAGTTGTGGATACTTACGTTCTGGACAGGACCGGGACAACCGTTGCCACCAGGTTCTGGCACGCTATGGACATGGAAGCCAACCGCATTCTCTCGGAATTGAAAAAGAAGCGCCTGCCAGAATAAAGAGAACTCGTTCTCTCGGCTCTTTAAAACCACGGCACAAGCGTCCAGAGAAAAGCTGTTTCTGCAGCTTGGAATCCCTATAATAGCGGCAACTTCTCTCATGAAATCCACGCTCCGCTACCTGGGTGTCCGCCTGCTCTACACCCTGCCGGTGATCTGGCTGGTGGTATCCATTGTTTTTCTCTTGATTCACCTGGTGCCGGGCGACCCCATCCAGCAGATGCTGGGCGAGGGCGCAGCCGCCACCGACATGCAGGCGGCGCGGCACGCCTACGGCCTCGATGTGCCCCTGGGCCGGCAATACATCAATTACTGGGCCGGCGTAGTGCATGGCAACTTTGGACCGTCGCTTCGCTTTAACCAGGGCGTGAGCAGCCTGATTGCGCAGCGCTACCCTTACACGCTGGAACTGACGATTGCGTCGCTGCTGGTCGCGCTCGCGCTTTCCATCCCCGCAGGAGTGCGCTCGGCACAGCACCGCAATCGCTGGGATGACCGCCTGCTCAGCGTGATCAGCCTCTTCGGGCTGTCGTTTCCCAACTTCGCCCTCGGCCCGGTGCTGATTCTGTTCTTCGCCATTGAACTGGGCTGGCTGCCGGTCTCCGGCTCGGGCAGCCTGGCTCACCTGGTTCTCCCGGCCATCACCATGGGAAGCGCGTTGGCCGCCATTCTCACCCGCATGGTGTGCACTTCGATGCTGGAAGAGTTGGGCCAGGACTACATTCGCACGGCCCGGGCCAAAGGCCTGCCGGAGCGCACGGTGGTGTATCGGCACGCGCTGCGCAACGCCATGATTCCCGTGCTCACCGTGGTGGGGCTGCAGTTCGGCGCGCTGCTGGCCGGCGCCATTGTGACCGAAACCATTTTTTCCTGGCCGGGAATTGGGCGGCTCACCATTCAGGCGATTTCCAACCGCGATTATTACCTGGTGGAGGGCTGCATTTTGGCAATCGGGTTGACGTATGTGGCGGTAAATTTTTTGACGGATTTGCTGTATTCGGTGGTGAATCCCCGGATTCGGCAATAAAGAGAAGCAATTAGCAGTTAGCAACTAGCACTTGGCCAGCAACCAGCAGTGCAGTCTTAGGGAAGCTCTGATTAAGTTCATCCCTGTCATCCCGAGCGAAGCAGAATTGCCTCTTTTTAGGCAATTCTGCGGAGTCGAGGGACCTTACGTTTGTTGTGTCGCACTTAATCAGAGTTTCCTTAGGGCTAAGAAGCGATCTCTTAAATCGGCTTTGAAAGGGCGCGGCTTCGGCCGCGTCGTTCAGGACCGCATCAATGCCAGGCTTTAGTCCCAGGGGGAAATCGACGTTTATGGGGTTGGTTCATTATGGGATAGCTTCTAAATGCTGAAAAACGAGTTGCGTGCAGAAAGTGCAATGATCAAAACGATGTTCGGCAAAGGGTTTCGGAAGGGCTCGGCTTCAGCCGAGCCGTCAAAGCCGAAAACTTTCGGGCTTTAGCCCCTGAGGGCTGAAGCTAATTGCTAATGATTGCTAATTGCTAATTGCTTAAGGATTGAATGGCCACAGTAGCCCAAGCGACAGCAGTTGCAGCACCCGCCCCGGCGCGCTCCGCTCCGCGCAACTGGCTGGCCATCGTCGGCGTGGTGCTGGTCGTCATCTTCGTTATATTCGCGCTGTTTGCGCCCTGGATTGCGCCGCAGGACCCGGCGCGCATCGAACTGGCTACGCGCCTGTCGCCTCCTTCGCTAACGCACCCCTGCGGCACCGACGAATTGGGGCGCGATATTCTTTCCCGCCTCATTTATGGCGCCCGCATTTCCATGCTGGTGGGCAGCAGCGTAGTCCTGGGCGCGCTGTTTTTGGGCCTGGTAATCGGCTCCATTGCCGGCTACTACGGCGGCAAAGTAGACCGCTTCGTGAACGTCATCCTGATGAATGCCTTCCTGTCGTTTCCGGGCATTCTGATCGCCATCTCCTTCGTGGCCTTTCGCGGGCCGGGAATTTTCAACCTGATTCTGGCTCTTTGCCTGGGAGGCTGGGTGGGCTACGCCCGCCTGGTGCGGGCGCAGGTGCTGGCGGCCCGCGAGCGCGAATATGTGGAAGCGGCGCGCGCGCTCGGCGCCAGCGATTGGCGCATCATCACCCGCCACATTCTGCCCAACATTATTCAGCCCGTCATCGTGCAGGCCGCCATCGGCATGGCCGGCGCGGTGCTCGCGGAAGCCACCATGAGTTTCCTCGGGCTGGGCGTGCCGCCGCCCACCGCCAGTTGGGGCTCCATGCTGAACGACGGCCGCGCTCACCTCTTCGACGCGCCTCACCTGGTGCTGTTTCCCGCGGCGGCGGTCATGCTCGCCGTGCTCTCCTTTAACTTTATTGGCGATGCCCTGCGCGATTACCTGGATCCACGCTCGCGCATTGAAGCCGGTCTGTGACCTGGGCCCAAGATCCGAACTTGACGCACTCGGTGTGGAAGCGCGGGGCTTCAGCCCCGCGATCCGGATGTCGAGACCGGTTCGGGCTTCAGCCCCGGTGGCAGTACCTCAAGCGCAAACAAGATCAGCTGGCGAATACCCAGCTGAAGCTGGGGTTCCACACTTGAGACGTGCGTTTATATGACAGTGGTCAAGAGCGAGAGGCGGGTTTGCGGCCAAGCGGGCGTTTGCCACACGCGCGGGTGCGACGGGCGTTCTCGCGGGCGGAATCTGCCACCGCCGGCAGGTGCGCGGGCACGTGCCCGGCGCTGCGCGCCAGGTCGTAGAGCTTATCGGCTGTCCGCCGCCGCAGCCGGTTCTTCAATTCGCCCTTTTTCATAACTCGAACATATGATGCCAAGAACCTCGCCCGTGTCACTCCAGGTAGCGCAGCTGATCGCTCCACGAGACCTGTAAACGGTTCGTGAAACTCCCACTGATCAGATCAGCTACTTAGGGAATCTGAGTTGAACATCGGTGTATGC
>DASSQB010000671.1:0-10279 GCA_035702725.1 Terriglobales bacterium
CTGGGGAAGCAAAGGCCAGAGCTTCAGAAGCTCCAAAAGGACCTGGGAAACCGGAACTGCCAGCAGGTCCGGCAAAGGGCTTTTCTGCGGAGGCGACGCCGCCTGAGCCAAACATAGGTCGGGCCGGAATTCTGGCATTCAAAGAACAGTTCGCAAGTCTGGCGCAGGACCAGAACGCGCCGCGTCTCGGAGCCGATGCGCGTTACGCTGCCGCCGACGAAGTGGGCTTGGCATCATCAAACTCTTTGTTGACGACCAATACACCGGGATCAAGTGGTGGTATTGATGCCGGCTCGCTGAGCCGCAATGTGGGTGGTGGTGGGGGCAGAGGCGGTGGTGGGGGCGGCATGGGCGGGCCAGGCTTGCAGGTGGCCCGTGCGAAAAGTTCGATCGCGGGAATCGGCGGCGGCGACGGCCGGCCCAAGGCCCACAGCGGTCCAGGGGCTTCCCGCACTGACGAAGAAATACAAATCGTGTTCGATCGTTACAAGTCGGCTTTCTACCGGGATTACAACCGGACACTGCGCGTCAATCCGACATTGCAAGGCAAGATGGTGCTGCGCCTGACGATTGAGCCGGATGGCTCCGTTTCAATGTGCCAGCTGCAATCGACTGACATGGATTCGCCGGATCTTGTCACTCAGGTAGTGAACCGCGTCAAGACGATCAATTTCGGTCCGAAGGAAGGCGTGCAGGCCGTGACAATCTCATACCCGATAGACTTCCTGCCGGCCACGTGAAGCCGGCGGCCGAAGCGGAAGGGCAAGAATAACCCGGAGGTTTGGAGAAGCTGCAAATCTGATCATTTAAAACTCGACGCAATTTTGACAAAGGCAAAGCCATCGAAAGATGGCGACGCAAAGTCACCGGTCTAACGGGCAGCGAGCCCTATGACGGCGGGACCGCCGAAATTCAGTCCCACGGTGGACTGCCTCGGTCCCGGAATTACTTAGTGAGTGGAACGAGGGCGTAGATGATTTTCCCCAACACGAACAACGCGAGGCGGCATGGCAGCTGGATCGCAATCCTGCTTGACAAGCTGCGCCTCACTCTCCGCGTCCGCGTTCGACTTGTCTTCGGCATCGTCGTTCTGATGATGGGAGCGAACTCTGCATTTGCCCAGGTCCAGACGTGCGCCATTATCACCGGCGGCGATGCCGGTGGAGGAATAGGCGTTAGCCCCACCTATCTCGCTAATCAGGATGGACGCGCCAATGAGGGTTGTACCATTTTGATCACCCTCAACGCTGATGGGTCTATCACAACAACTTTCCCCAATCCTTCCCCTTCTTACGATCAAGGCCTTGACGACAACCTGATTGGTGTCGTGAACAATACCTCGAAAACCATCACCGCCTTGCAACTGACCAGCGCAACAGTCCCTATTTTTGGTCTCGAGGACGACGGAGTTTGTGACGGCCCCCCGGGATGGATTTTTAGCACTCTTGGGCCGAACCCCAATTGCGCAATCGCAACGGACCCGAACAAATATGGTCCCGCGGGAATTAACTACACAATTTTTAACGTAAACAGCGGCATCGTCAATTTCGGCAACGGTGGCATTGCGCCCGGTGGTAACGCGTTTTTCAGCCTTGAAGGCGGGAGCCTCACTAAGATCGTCGCGGTAGTTATCCCTGGGCTGGTAATTACCAAGCAAGTCAGCGTAGTGGGCGGCGGCCCTGCGCTACCGGGCGGGCAGCTTGACTATCTGGTGCACGTGACCAATCCTTCGAACAACCCCCCGAACTTCCAGGCCACCTCGGTCGTCATCACTGACGATATCAGCAGCGCGGGTGCAGGTAATCTCACGTTCGTTAACCCGCCAGCGCCAACCATGAACGGCTCCACCGCGGGTGTCACGGTTGTAGGTTCCGTACTTACAGCGAACTACTCTGCTTTAAACGGTCCATTGCAGCCCGGACAATCCATCGACGTGCGCTTTCGAGTGCAAATTGCTGCGGGACTTGCCGCCGGCACGACTCTTACGAACACTGCGCTTGTAACCTGGAACACTCCTACAGAGACGTCGAGCGCGAGCGTCTCGATTAATATTGGACAAATCTCCACACCCAATCTTGTACTGACCAAAACGGGGCCGGCGACGATGAGCTCCGGGCAGTTAGGACAGTTTGGTCTTAACATCCAGAATATTGGCGCGAACGACGCCTGGAACGCCACGATCCTCGATCGGCTCCCAAAAAGCAGCCCCACCGGCGGCATGTGTGCCGCAACACCACAGATACTCAGCGCGCAGGTTTTTGAGGCAGACGGCATTACTCCGGTCGCGGGCAAGGGGCCTCTGGTTCCGGGCACTGACTTTTCCATCAACTTTAACGGTGCGCCCACCTGCGAGCTCACGCTAACTATGCTCACGGCGATCGCCACGATCGGCCAGAACCAGCGTTTGATCATCAATTACCAAACCCAGCTCGACGCGAACAGTCAAATTGGCACTACGCTTACCAACGTTGCCGGCGCCATCCAGTGGTTTGATGCCGCCGCCAGCGTCCCCACCCGCCAAGCCTTCCCGCACACACTCACCGATGGCACGCCAGGCGTTCTCGATTTCCAGGATGCTCACACTGTCACGGTCGTAGCTCCAGCCCTCGCAATTACCAAGCAAGTCAGTGTGGTAGGCGGCGGCGCTGCGCTGCCCGGCGGACAACTCGACTACCTGGTGCATGTGACCAATAACTCGACGAACTCCGCCACTCCTGTCGTGATCACCGACGATATCAGCAGCGCGGGTGCAGGCCGTCTCACGTTCGTTAATCCACCAGCGCCAACGATGAATGGCTCCACGTCCGGTGTCACGGTCGTGGGTTCCGTACTGACAGCGAACTACTCTTCTGTGAACGGGGCATTGCAGCCCGGACAATCCATTGACGTGCGCTTCCGGGTGCAGATTGCTGCGGGAATTCCAGCCGGCACGACTCTCACGAACACCGCGGTCGTAACCTGGAACACCCCCCCACAGACAGCGAGCGCCAGCGTCTCGGTTGCTATCGGAGGAGTTCCCGGTGTGGGCACTATGAACGGCACCGCCTGGTTCGACGCTAACTTCAACAAGATAGCCGACAGCGGCGAGCCGCTACTGCAGGGCTGGACGGTCGCGCTGTTTCGTAATGGAGTCCAGGTGCAGTCCGTTCTTACGGATGTTAACGGCAATTATCGCTTTAGCGGCGTACCGCCGACTGACGGCACCCCAGACCATTACGAGGTGCGGTTCACAGCGCCCGGAGCAGGCCCGAATACCGCCAAGCTGGGCAAAGCCGACTCAGCCTTTACCAACAGTCTGCAGCGGATCACCGACATCCTGGTGCCCTCCGGCAGCAACCTTCTGAATCTGAATCTGCCGATCGGGCCGAATGGCGTGGTCTACAACTCGTTGACGCGCACTCCGATCGCGGGCGTGACCCTGAATATGCTGAGGACCGGCAGCAGCTCGCCATTGCCGGCAGCTTGTTTCGACGACCCGGCGCAACAGGGCCAGATCACGCAAGCCAGCGGCTATTACCGTTTCGATCTTAACTTCTCGGATCCCGCCTGCTCTACTGGTGGCAGCTACCTCATCAAGGTGACCGCACCATCGGCGACTTTCGTGGCTGGTGAGTCGCTGGTTATCCCTCCGACTTCAGGCGCATTGACCGCACCGTTCTCTGTGCCTGCCTGTCCGGGGAGTCTGCAGGATGCGCTGCCTGCTGTCCCCTTCTGCGAAGCACAGGGATCGGAGTTCGCGCCGCCTTCTTCCGTGCTTCCGGGCAGCACTGGGACTAAGTATTACCTGAATCTCACTCTGGATGGCACCTCTGTGCCCGGCTCAAACCAGATTTACAACAATCACATTCCGGTCGACCCGCAGCTCGCGGGATCTTTCTCGATCACCAAGACGACACCGTTGCTCAACGTCACTCGCGGGCAACTGGTCCCATATACCATCACGATCAACAATTTGCTTGGCGCATCCTTGCAAGGTGTGCAGATTGTGGACCGCTTTCCAGCGGGCTTCCGCTATGTCACAGGGTCCGCACGCCTGGATGGTGTGCCCACAGAGCCAACGGTGGCAGCCGGCCAGCTCGTGTGGAATGGTCTCAACTTCGGCACCGATCATCGCACGATCATGCTGTTGCTCGCAGTTGGCGCCGGCGTTGGCGAAGGCGAGTTCGTCAATCGCGCGCAGGTAATCCAAGCCACGACGGGCAAGCCTATGTCCGGTGAGGCGACCGCAACGGTTCGTGTGATCCCGGATCAGACGTTCGACTGCACAGATGTCTTTGGCAAGGTTTTCGACGACGTGAATCGAAACGGCTTTCAGGATCCTGGCGAGAAAGGCCTGCCCGGCGTACGAGTGGTGACCGCACAAGGCCTGACAGCGACCACGGACCAGTACGGGCGGTTCCACATCACCTGCGCGATCGTGCCGAACCAGATCCACGGCAGCAATTTCGTGCTGAAGCTCGACGACAGGACCCTGCCTAGCGGCTTCCGCATGTCCACTGACCTGATGCAGATCAAGCACGCCACGGCCGGCAAGGCCCTGAAATTTGATTTCGGCGCATCCATCTATCGTGTCGTGGCCGTCGACCTGTCGGATGCGGCTTTCGAGCCGGGTTCGACAGAAATCCGCACCCAGTGGAAGCCGCGCGTTGACGTGCTCCTTGGCGAATTGCGCAAAGCGCCGTCAGTGCTGCGCCTCTCCTACGTCGCCGATACCGAGGATGCGGGACTCGTCGAACGGCGCATGCAAGCGCTCAAGCGGCAGGTGACCGAAGCGTGGGATGCAGACAAAGACCGCTACATGCTGACCATTGAGCCAGAGGTCTTCTGGCGGCGTGGCGCTCCGCCCAAACGATCTGATCTACGCGTATCGGAGAGTAGGTGAACGGTATGAGCATGCGACGCCATCTACTGCTGATTGTCGGACTCGTGATCGCGACGGCCCCTGTGGGCGCCGGCCAGGTCAACATGGCCAAGCCGGGCCAGCCGGCCGAGCGGCATCTCTCCAGCGACCAGACAATGAAGGAATGGTCGCACGATTCGAATCGGACCGATGACATGAAGCGCATCAAGGTGTGCCGCGTGGAGAACGTCTGCAAGATGCGCTACAAGGAAGGCCAGACGCCGCGGACGCGCGTGAAGAACCTTGTCGTGCCACTGCGCTACCAGGACGAGAACGTTTCCATTTCTGACGCTTTCACAAAACAGATCCAGCAGGCGCTCAACAACTTGCGGGATAAGAAGGGCGTGACAATCCGGTTCATCGGCTATACGGATGACGCGCCGCTGACCGGCCGCGATGAGAGCGTTTATGGGAACCAATTGGCGTTGTCAAAGGCAAGGGCGCAACGAGTCGCATTGGCAATGCAAAAGATCCTGGGATTGCCTGCTTCGGCAATCCAAAGCGACGGTCGCGGGGCTTCCCACCCGCTTGCCTCCAACGCAACCGTACAGGGACGGACCATGAATCGTCGCATCGAGGTGGAATTCTGGTACGACGATCCGCTTCAGGAGTTACCGGACACGCCGCAGCTGTGCCCGGATGATCTCGAGGAAACGGTAACCAAGGTTTACGATCCCGCCTGGGGCAGCATTCCGGATATCAAGATTGAGAACGGTCAGTTGATCATTCCTCCGGACTACGCGGCGAATCTTCATCGTGCACTTGCAGACATCGCGGATCGCACCAACGCGCGGCTGCGGTTTATTGGGTACACCAAGAACGAGCGGCTCGACCGCCGCACCGCGTCCGTATACGACGACGATATCGGCCTTTCCGCGGCGCGGGCCCGCCACGCCATGGACATGCTCATGCAAGATCCGCAATTGGCAGGCGTACACTCCGAACACGAGGGACGCGGCTACGTCCAGTCCGATGACGTCGTGAACTTAGGCTTCATTCAAAGCGAAGAGTCGTTCGTGCGCGTGCAGGCGGTATACGACGAAAAGTTGCCGTCGGACAACTACGAGGGCGTGGATGTTACCCACCTGACCAAGGAGCTTAGTCCAAAGAGCCCGTATGAGCTGAATGTGATGCACATCACCGTCGACGGCAAGCCGATCGATGATCTGGACCGCAGCTCTTCCGATGTCCAGCGGTGTACAGACGTCGCGCTCGACAACGCCAATATCCGGTTCCGCATCGACAATCTTGAGTCGCGGCGGCGGCTCGGAGTCGCGGCGGATCCAGTCGCCGTGGTTGTGAAGGAACCGGTCAATGAGCTTGATCCACCGGTGGTGCATTTCCAGATGTACAGCAACTATACGGCCTTCCTCAACCGCGCTGAGATCAGAGTGTTCGAGCAGCAGCAATTGCAGGCTGAGCCGCTCGCAATCATCCCAGTCGATGAGGCAGGCCGTGCGGAATGGCACCCGGTGGCAGCCATTCTGGCGGGCCCGGCACGCCAACTCAAGTACCTGCTTCGCGCCTATGACTCGAAAGGCAATTTCGACGAAACGGATGCGCGGCCGTTGTGGCTCTATCATGAGACATCGCCTGGAAATTTCATGAAGTCCGACAAGCCGCCAACGCAGGCGCTGCTGGCCGCCTATGGCGAGAACGATCTGGCACGCCAGCAGATTCCGCTCGGCAGCGGCTCGGTGAAGGTACAGGGTAGCGGCGTACCAGCAGGCCACAAGGTTTGGGTAGCCGGCCGCGAGGTCCCGGTTGACCCGCAGGGCAACTTCATTGCGGAAGAAGTTCTTCCCAACGGCACGCATACCGTTGAAGTCGAGGTCCTCGATGACGCCGGCAACGGCTCAGTATATCTCCGCGATCTGGAGTTCAAGCGCAGGGACCTGTTCTTTGTCGGTATTGCCGATATGACGATATCGAAGAACAGTGTGAGCGCGGCGGAAAAACTACAGCAGGGTGATAATGCTGCGCAGCCCGTCGATTCGTCGCTAGATGGCCGGCTGGCGTTCTATCTGAATGGCAAGGTGTCTCAGAGCTGGCATTTGACGGCCAGTGCGGATACGCGCGAAGGCCCAATGAAAGACCTGTTCAGCAATTTCCTGGACAAGACACCCGATTCGTTATTCCGCCGCATCAATCCCCAATACTATTACCCGTCGTTCGGCGACGACAGCGTGGTGGAAGAGACGGCGCCGACCCTGGGCAAGTTCTACGTCAAAGCAAGCCACGGCCAGGATTATGGGATGTGGGGCAACTTTAAGGTCGCCTACGTGGACAACGATCTGGCTCACGTGGACCGCGGCCTCTACGGAGCCAATGCGCGCTTTGGATCCGGACTCACCAGCTTCGGCGAGCGACGGATCTCGGTGAACGGTTTCGCCGCCCAACCGGGAACGTTGGCGAGCTATGAACAATTCCTCGGGACAGGTGGATCGCTATACTTCCTGCATCACCAGGATATCCTGACGGGCTCCGAGAGCGTGCGTATTGAAGTCCGTGACAAGGCGTCGAACATCGTCACGGGTGTGGTCAACCTGCGGCCCAACGTCGACTATGACATTGACTATCTGCAGGGGCGGATACTGCTTTCCGAGCCGCTCGCGGCGAGCGCGAATGACAGTCTGCTGGTGCGTACCAGCGGCTTGAGCGGTGACCAGTCCTTTCTGGTGGTCCGTTATGAGTACACGCCGGGGTTGGACAAGCTGGACCAGGTTGCCGTGGGTGGTCAGGGCAGCTACTGGTTAAATAATTACATGAAGCTCGGTCTCACGGCTGACTCCAACGAGGGAGACGGCAATAGCAACCTTGGCGCTGCAGACCTGACCTTGCGGAAAAGCGCGAACTCCTGGCTCAAGGTGCAGGCAGGCCGCACCACGGGTCTTCTTTCCCCGTCGCTGCAATCCAATGATGGCGGATTCGGGTTCCAGGGCGCTGACGACACGTCTTTCACCAACTCAAAAGCTGGGGCCTACCGCGCCGATGTGAGCCTCGGGCTTAGTGACTTCGTTAAGGGACACGAAGGTCGTTTCCAGTTCTACACGCAGAGACTCGACGCCGGTTACTCTGCGCCAGGACAGTTGACGATCAAGGACACGGAGCAATACGGCGGCATGTTCAAAATGCCGGTAAGCAGTCGCCTGACTCTGATGGCCAAGGCTGACCAGAGGACCCAGAACCAGGGGCTCGATACGCGGGCAATGGAATTGGACCTGACCTATAAGGTTACCAACAGATGGAGCTTCAGCACCGGTGTGCGCGACGATATGCGCAAGGATAATTCGCCGGTTGTCCCACTGACCCAGGAGCAGGGCGAGCGCACGGACGCGGTTGCACAAATAAAATACAGCCCCAGCGACACCTGGAGCGCTTACGTCTTCGGCCAGGATACGGTCGCCGCCAGCGGCGGACGTCCAGACAACAGCCGCATCGGCTTGGGCGGATCCTATCGACTGACGAAACGCTTCCGGATCGATGGCGAGGCATCTGACGGAGACCTTGGTCCCGGCGGAAAGATCGGCACCAGCTTTCTCTATTCCGAGCGGACCAGTCTTTACCTGAACTATTCGCTGGAAAACGAGCGGACTGACAACGATCAACTCGTCCACAGCGGCAGCTGGGGCAACCTGGTCTCCGGCGTGAAGACAAGACTCGGCGACAGCTCCAGCGTCTACCTTGAGGAGCGTTACCTGACTGCAACGTCACAGAGCGGCCTTACGCACGCCACCGGAATCAACCTCGTGACCAAAGAGCACTGGAATTTCGGCGGCAGCGCTGAGTTCGGCAAGCTGTTTGACTCGCAGACCGCCGCCGAGACCAAACGCAAGGCGGCCGGAATCCATATAGGTTACGGGCTGGATAAGATCCAGTTCTCAAGCGCGATCGAGTTCCGCCGCGACGATGCGGAACAGCCCGACCTGACTCATGCTGTACAAACCGTGTTGCTTTTGCGTAACAACTTCAAATACCAGATGACGCCCAGCTGGCGCCTACTCGGCAAATTGGATCATTCAATCAGCGATAGCTCGCTCGGCGATTTTTATGCCGGCGGCTACACCGAAGCCGTGGTCGGCTACGCATACCGTCCGGTGAACAACGACCGGCTGAACGCCCTGGTCAAGTACACGTATTTCTATAACGTTCCAACCACGGATCAGCTAGGACTTCAGAGCATCGCGACCGAGTTCCTGCAGAAGAGCCACATCGCGGCGCTCGATCTCAACTACGACCTCACAGCCAGCTTATCCGTGGGCGGCAAGTACGCGTACCGGCTGGGTGAGGCGAGCCTGGACCGCGTGAACCCGACCTTCTTCGACAATACCGCAAACCTCTCCGTTCTGCGGCTGGACTACCGGTTCCTCAAACAATGGGACACCTTGGCCGAGGTCCGGCAGCTTGGTCTCCCGGACATCAATCAACGCCGCCGCGGCGTCTTGACCGCGATCTACCATCACATCAGCAAAAGCCTGAAGGCTGGCGTGGGCTACAACTTCACCAACTTCTCTGACGAACTGACCGACCTCAAGTACAACCACCGAGGCATCTTCATTAATCTGATCGGGACCAAGTGACGCGCGCGTGGATGTACGTGTCTGGCGTCTGAGAGGCACAGCGCAGGACGAGTGCCGGAGGCAAACATTAGGCAGATCCAGCGATTCTCAGACGGAAACATGTGCAATCTTGTTGTTGGGAGTTAGCGGGGCTGTGCGAACTCGAATGCGGTAGTTCTTATTTTCCGCAGGCGGATAACGGAATGACAGTAAAAGAAATAAGTCGCTCGAATAGGTCAGCGTAAAACCGCCAGGATTTTCTTCCCGCCCAGAACTTTCACACCTTGTGGTGCCCTCAAGAAAGAATGGCCTCGCCAAAGTCCCTGGGACTGATAGACTGCTTGATCCGAAGCCATGTAGTGCTACAGGGGGAAGATGTATGAACTTTGGAAGAACTTCGAATCGGCGGTGGTACTGGGCATTGTTGGCGCTGGTCTTTCTGGCGGCTTCAACCGTGGTGGCCAGAGCGGGCGACGACCTGCCGGGGCGCGATCCGAAGCAAGCGATCGACGCCGAGTACACCAAGAAGATCCTGGAATATACCACGCAGCCGATGTTCGCCTCTTCTCTGGTTGATTACCTGCCTGCTTCAAAAACTGTCCCGACCCCCAAAGCCGTGCTGGGAGATGTTGCCGGCGCACCTGGCATTCTTCCCTACTCAAAACAGGTTTATGAATACATGCGCATGCTGGAAAAAGCCAGCCCGCGCGTGAAGGCCTACTCCATCGGACATACGGAAGAAGGCCGCGAAATGATCGCGGTGGCGATCTCGTCGGAAGCCAACCTGGCTCATCTGGAACAGAACCGGTCGCGGCTCGCC
>DASSQB010000672.1:0-37817 GCA_035702725.1 Terriglobales bacterium
CGCTCAAGGTGGACCCTCGTACAACCGCACCACCCACCAAGAGCGACACACAAATCACCACAGGAGCGAGCGACTGGAACGCGGACTCCTCGCTCATTGTCCCGAATTTCGGTGATTACACCGACAACTACTTGCTGGGTACGACGCTGTTCGTCGGCTGGGCTGACGGGCGGCTGGGATTCCCGCAACCCTTCGAAGATCACGTCAGCGTGCATTAACAGGAGACGGCAGCGGGAGGGGGTTTGCGAAAGATGTTTTTCCAAACCCCTTCCGTATCAATCTTTCAAGTGCTTTTTGGGGCGGGGCAAGAAGCAGGTCCACTCGCTGCGCTCTCCCGCAAGGCTCGGTCGCGCAGCTCAGGATGACAAAATGAGGATTGCTGTTCGGTGCAGCTGAGGCTGCGCTCCAGCGAAACCCGGGTTGAAGAGTTCTTAGCCGTCCCCTTACAAAGTCCGACGGGTTTCACAATTACCTAATCACTCAACTATTCAGCCCTGCTTCCCGCGATCGTTGCGCCAGGTGCTCATAGGCGATGGCCAGCATCTGGTTCTGATCGAGCTGGAAATCGTTGGGTTCAAAAGCAAATTGGGTGCGCGCCGGAATTTTGCCGCCCTCCTCGAAGAACAGGCGCTGCACGTCAGAGGCGAACTCCGGGTGTTGCGCGATTTTGGTGCGCAGGTACTCCATGCCGTGGGTGAGGTGGCGGCCTTCGTCGGCGCGGATCAGCCGGATGCCCTCCAGCAGGCGGGGAAAAATGCCGCGAGTTCCCAACATCTCCTCGAAATAATCGTAGCCGCTCACCGCCATCAGCCCTTCCACCACGCCCATGTAATGGGCCACACCCAGCAACAGGGCACGCTCCAGCGCTTCGTCGTTTTCTTCCAGAGCAGCCCGGCCGATGGCGCGCGCGCGTTCGCGCAACTCGTCCACCAGCACACCACGGTAGGAATCTACCAGGTAGGCGGCCGTGTCCACTTTCCCAAACACTTCCCGGAAGTAGAGCTCAAAAAACTCCGCGTGCTTTACCTCTTCTAATAGTTGGGTGGCCAGGAACATCCTCCGGTCGGGCTCGGGCATGCCGGCCACAAAGAAGGGCAGCGTGTCGGCCACGCTGGTCTCGCCTTCGAAAAATAAGGAGCAGACCTTTACCAATTGCTCGCGCTGGCCGGGCGTGAGGCGCTCCCAGTCGGCGCGATCTTCCGCCACCGGAATCTGTTCCGGATCCCATATGCCCTGGCGCTTAGCCATGCTATAGAGTTCGCGTGCCGACTTGACCCCATGCCCCGCACTTGCCATGCCGCACCTCCGCTAAGTTGCGGGTCAGCATTGTAGGACAAGGCCGGCGATTGGGCACATTTCTTTGCGCAGGCAAGCAATTCAGGTAGGCTGTGCCCATGCGCAAGTTGCTGATCGCCTTACTGGCTGCGGCTTTGCCGGCGGCGCCCGGGCGGGCGCAAGTCAAGCAGTCGGGTGACTGGGCCCAGACTATCGCCGAAAGTTACGTCATCCAGCCCGACATTACCTATCTGACGATCAAAAGCGTTGCGCTGAAACTGGATATTTACCAGCCCCGCAAGCCATCGCAACCCGTTACCACGGTGGTGTATTTCCATGGTGGTGGCTGGGTGCGCCGCGACAAAGAGGAAGCCACACTGCGCCTGCTGCCTTATCTGCAGATGGGATGGGCGGTGGTCAACGTTGACTACCGACTAGCAGCCACAGCGCTGGCTCCGGCAGCGGTGGAAGACTGCCGCTGCGCCCTGCGGTGGGTGGCGCAGCATGGGGCGGAATATAGGTTCGATATCAGCAAAATCGTGCTGGTGGGCGCCTCCGCCGGCGGTCACCTGGCCCTGATGGCGGGCATGGCTCCCGCTTCCGCCGGGCTGGACAAAGAGTGTCCCTCCCGCGATGAAGTGCGCGTGGCTGCCATCGTCAACTGGTTTGGAATAACCGATGTGGCCGACCTGCTGAGGGGCAAGAATGAGCGCGACTATGCCGTAACCTGGCTGGGGAACCAGAAGGACCGGACCAAGGTCGCGCAGCGCGTTTCGCCGCTAACCTATGTTCGCCCTGGCCTGCCGCCCATCATTAGCGTGCATGCCGATAAGGACCCGACTGTGCCTTACTCGCAGGCGGTGCGCCTGCACCGCGCGCTCGACCAGGCAGGCGTTCCCAACCAGTTGGTCACCATTCACGGCGAGAAACACGGTCACTATGCGCCGGAAGATGATCTGGTGGCTTACCGCGAGATCTGGACCTTCCTGGCAAAGCACGGCGTAGCCGGGCTGACCTCCGAAGGCCACTGAGGAGTCGAGCTCAGGGGTGAGCCCCGGCGCACCGCAAATGCTCATAATGCCTTCGCCGTGCCACGCCGCCTGCACCGCACAAAACAGAGTTGCGGGATGGAGGTGTGAGCGGGAAGAGGAGTGAGCTACGCTAACTCGAGCTCAATCTGCTTGGCGGCCGCATCCAGGCGGGCGATGCGGAACTGGCGGATCTGGCCGGGCGCCGGCTCCGGCTTGGCGGCGCCGGGGGCGGCCCCGCCTTTCCACCGCGCTTGCAGCATGGAGCTCAGCGAGGCCAAATCAACTTTGGCTTCAGAGGGCGCGGCTTCTTTCGTAGCGTTCTGCGCCGCCACCCGGCAGGTGGCCTGAATGCCTTCGCCCAATTCCACGCGCGCCTGCCCGCCGGCAAGCTCCACCAGACGCCCGGTGACAACATCGCCGGTGCGATGCTCAGCGAGATACTCGTCAATACTGGTGGGCGCCATCTGCTTGATGCTGAGCTTGATTTGACGCTTATCACGGTCCACAGCCAGCACCTGCGCCTTGACGATCTGTCCCACTTTCAAAACGTCTTGAGGATGGTTGATGCGTTTCTCGGCGCTGATTTCGCTCACATGGATCATGCCTTCCACGCCCTCAGCAATCTGCACGAAGGCGCCAAACTTGGTGAGGCTGGTGACCGGGCCCTCCACGGCTGAGCCCACGGCCAGGCGCTGCGTCACATCGGCCCAGGGATCGCCCAGCGCCTGCTTGAGGCCGAGCGCGATGCGGCGCTCCGCCGCATTCACGCCCAGAATCACCGCTTCCACGGTTTCACCAGGCTTGAGCACATCGCTCGGCTTTTTGACCTTCTTGACCCACGACATTTCAGAAACGTGGATCAGGCCCTCCACGCCTGGCTCTAGTTCCACAAAAGCGCCAAAGTCCATCAGCCGCGTGACCGTCCCCCGCGCCCGTTCACCCAACCTGTACTTCTGCGCTGCGGTGTCCCATGGGTTGGGCTGGAGCTGCTTCATGCCCAGGGAAATACGCTGCTTCTCGGGATCAACCTTGAGTACGACGGCTTCTACTTCGTCGCCCACGGACAGAACGTCGGCAGGCTTGCTGAGGCGCTGCCAGGAGATATCGCCCACGTGCAGCAACGCATCCACGCCGCCAATGTCCACGAAGGCGCCGTAAGCGGTCAGGCTGCGAACCACGCCCCGCACCTGCTCCCCTTCCCTGATTTCGCCGTAGCGCCGCTCGCGAGCCGCACCCGCCTCCTCTTCGGCGATGACGCGGCGGTCCACCACCACATCCTCGTCGGCGGCGTCGAGCTTAGTGATGCGGCAACGGATCTCCTGGCCCACCAGCTTTTCCAGGTCGGCGCTGTCGCGCACGCCGCTGCGCGAAGCGGGTAGGAACGCGCGCACGCCCACATCCACGGTCAGGCCGCCCTTCACCGCTCCGGTGACGGTGCCCACGATGGAGGTTTTCTCGGCGAAGGCCTTTTCCAGCTCTTCCCAGCTGGTGGGCCGGCCAACCTTGCCGCGGGTGAGTTCGTAGTAGCCCTCTTGGTTGCGGCCTTTGATACTTACCGGGAACTTGTCGCCAGGCTTGGGCGGTTGGCGGTCACTCTGAAACGCCGCCAGGGGAAGAATGCCTTCGGTTTTGAAGCCGATATCCACGTAAACCGAATCGGCGGAAACGGCGATCACCGTACCCTCGCGGGCTTTACCCTGCTCCGGCTTGCGCTTGTGGCTGCGCTCGTATTGGGAAAAGGCTTCCTGAAACGATTCGGCGTTATCTTCAGCAGTTTTGGATTCGGGAGTATCGGGATTAGACATGCCAGGGTCAGAACCTAGTTGAGGGTGACGGGCCTAGGATAACACCAGAAGTAACGACGCCGCTTCAGCCCTGCTTTTTCACAAAACGCAGCGCAACGGAATTCATGCAGTAGCGCAGGTGGGTGGGAGGCGGGCCATCGTCGAACACGTGGCCCAGGTGTGCGTCGCACAGAGCACAGCGAACCTCGGTTCTTTCCATGCCCAGGCCGTTGTCGCTTCCGGTGCGGACATTTTCTTCCGCAATAGGCGCCCAGAAGCTGGGCCAGCCGGTGCCGGAGTCGAACTTGGTCTGCGAACTGAACAGCGCGTTGTCGCAGCAGATGCAGCGAAAGAGCCCGGCTTCGTGCAGGTTCCAATACTGTCCGGTAAAAGCAAGTTCCGTGCCAGCCTCACGGGTGATTTCGAACGCCGCCGGCGAAAGCTGCTTACGCCACTCCTCTTCGCTCTTGACGACTTGCGGAACCCGGACTTTTCCCAGCCGCTTGCCGCCGTCTGAGTAGCGCACGATGGTGACCTCCCGCCCGGCCTGCGGCGGAGATTTCGCCTCCACCGGCGAACTTCTCTCCCACGACCAGACAGCCAGGCCAGCGATGGCAGAGACCGAGCCCAGCAGAAAAGCACGTCGCCCCAGAGTGCTGCGTCCAACGTTCGCAGGAGAATCACTTGCGCTCATACGATACCTTCATGGTTTCCCGACGTAGAGACTGGGGAATTGCTCCCGCAGATGCCCCAGCTTGGGCAGATCGTTGATCACGATATACGGGCTGTCGGGATGCCGCTGCAGATAATTCTGATGGTAGGCCTCTGCCGGATAAAAAGCCTTGAGCGGAGCTACCTGCGTCACGATGGGCGTGCTGTAAACCTTCGCGGCATCGAGCTGAGCGATGTAGGCCTCGGCAATGCGCTTCTGCTCCGGGCCGGAATAGAAGATCACCGAGCGATACTGAGTTCCGTAATCAGGACCCTGGTGGTTCAGTTCGGTGGGGTCGTGCGCTACGGAAAAGAAAACTTGCAGCAACTGGCCATAGCTGATTTGCGAAGGGTCGTAGGTGATCTTCACCGACTCGGCGTGACCGGTGCTGCCCGTGCTCACCACCTCATATTCCGCGGCTCCCGCCGAACCGCCCGAGTAACCTGACGTTGCGCTTAAGACGCCGCGCACATGTTGAAACACGCCTTGCACGCCCCAGAAGCAGCCCCCAGCCAGCACCGCCGTCTCCTGCCCTTTAGCCTGGGCCAGCGCGGCATCCACTTTGGGATTGGGCAGGGGTGATCCCCCTCCGCGCACAACAGGAGCCGCGTGTGTGAGTATCACGAAAATCGCGGCGAACACCAAAAAAAACCCGATGGCCGATTGCGCTGAAAATTTGCCAGACTTAAACACGGGGCCTCCTCCTCATGCCGCGCTAAGTATTGGAGTACCTGCTTTCATCAGAGGGAACATTTTTTCTGAGACCGCGGGGAACTGCTCAGCCGGTGCAGACTTAGCCGGCAACGCCGCACCGCGGACAGCGGCAGTCCTCTGCATGTTGTCCCCCGGGCACGCGGCAGAGGGCGCAGCGGCAATCGGTACTGTGCTCTCCCCCGTACATGCCGCAGGCTTCGCACAGACAATCCTGGGTGTGCTTGCCTCCAGGTTGCGCGCAGACCGGGCATACACAGCTCGACGCGTGCTGGCCGCCAAATTTGTAAGGTGGAGAGGCCGGGCCCGCTGCTGCGACGGGCCCCGCACGCTTAGTCCGGGAAGCAACAAATTGTGCTATGGCTTCGCGCTGCTCGGGAGCGAGCTTCAGGAATTCAAAACCATGCCGGACTGCGGAGCTGTACTTGGTCAGCGAGCGGACGTGCAGGGGCACTTTGTAGGCCGGCAAAGAAAACTGCAGTTCCACCACTTGTTCAGCAGGGCACAAATTACTGAGCGTGGCGCCCAGACCGCCCTCGCTGATGTCTATAATTCGCCCGGTTATGAATTTTCCTCCGCCCAGCGAAACCAGCAGGGGTGCGTCAAGAGAGATGCGCTCGTGCCTGCGTTTCGCGCTCCATTGAGGCGGGGCGGCTTGCGCGCCGTAATTCGGCACATCCGACTTCTTATCCATACTGCTACTGGCGCAAGCTTAACACGGGAGCAAAGGGCGCCCTCGCCTTAGGGGTGAGGGACTTGTGAGATGGGCTGGCTAAGAGAGTGCAGCGATAGCACAGCAAGCATCGCTATTCGTAGCGCAACGCCACGATCGGGTCAACGTTGGCAGCGCGTCGTGCCGGGATATAACTGGCCAGCACGGCCACCGCCGCCATCACCAGCACCATGGCCAGCAGGGTGATGGGGTCGAACGCGCTCACTTCAAAGAGTTGGCTGGAGAGCGCCCGGGCCAGGGCAAAAGCCACTACTAAACCTGCCACCACGCCCGCCGCCAGCAGCCGTAAACCTTGTCCCACCACCATACTCAGCACTTCCAGGCGGCGCGCCCCCAGAGCCATGCGGATGCCGATCTCCTGCGTGCGAAGGGCCACGGAGTAGCTGATGATGCCGTAGAGTCCGAGCGCGGCCAGCAGCAGCGCGATTGCTGCGAACGTTCCCAGCAGCGTGACCGCGAAACGCCGCGGGCCAAGAGAATCCGCTACGCGCTGCTCCATGGTCTGCAGGTCATAGGCGGCCGCCTGGCTGGGGTCAACATCCTTGACCGCCTGGCGAATGGTGGCAGCTAAAGCTTCGGGATCTCCGGTTGTGCGCGCCACCAGGAAGCCGTTGGCTGCGCCTGTCTGCAGCAGTGAGTAGTACCGCATGCCCTTACCCGATTCGCCTACCAGGGCGGAGCGTTTGCTATGCGCTACCACGCCGATAATCGTCGCCCAGGCGCTGCCCATGCTGAGGCTGTTATAGCGGATGCGTTGCCCCACTGGATTCTGGTTGGGCCAATACTGGTTCGCCAGGTTGGTATCAATGATGACCGTCAGGGGGCTCCCTTGCCGATCCTGGTCGCTGAAATCGCGGCCGCTGAGCAGGGGAATGTGCATGGCGGAGAAGTATCCCGGTGTGACGCGCTCAATGTTGCTGTGCGGACCAGGGTCGCCAGGCGCTACCGGGTGCCCCTCGATCTCAAATGACGACGCATCGCCGCTGTTGGAAAACGGCAGATTACCCACCGCCGCATCGGCCTGAACTCCCGGCTGGCTGCTCAGCCGTTGCGTAACCTGTTCATAAAAAGAAACCTGCTTAGCCTGGTCTTTATAGGCGGTAGCAGACAGCGAGACAGCCGCGGTCATCACTCCCTGGCTATCAAATCCCGGGCTGACTTCCTGCATCCGCGCCAGGCTGCGTAGAAACAACCCCGCGCCCACCAGCAAAACCAGTGCCAGTCCTACTTCCGCTACCACCAGGGCAGACCGTAAACGTTGCCGGCTGAGGCCGGCAGTATTGGATCGGCCACCCTCTTTGAGAGACTCGAAATCGCTCACGCGAGCCATCTGCCAGGCTGGCGCCACCCCGAATAAGATAGCCGCAACCAATCCGGCCGCCAGCGTGAACAGCAGGACATTTGCATCCATGGGAGTGGCGACGTTGCGGATGGTGTTCTCGGGGGCAAGGCCGCGCAGGACGTTCACCGCGCTGAATGCTAATCCAAGCCCCAGTAAGCTGCCGCCGGCCGCCATGAGCAGGCTGTCGGCCATGGTTTGGCGGATGAGATGAGATGGGCGGGCGCCCAGAGCACAACGGATTGCCAGTTCGCGGGAGCGGCCCGATGCCCGCGCCAGCATCAGACCAGCCACATTGGCGCACGTGATCAGCAGCACAAAGCCCACCGCGCCCAGCAGCACCAGCATGGGCGTGCGCAGATCGCCGTAGATGAATTCGATCAGCGGCAGGGCGAACATGCCCCAGTTGGAATCCTTGGCGTAGGCCGCCGCCCGCCCTGGCTCAACCGACTGCTGTGCTAGCACCTTCACAAACGCTTCCGCCTGCTCCACCGAAACTCCCGGCTTAACCCGGGCCACCGCGAAGTAGCTCTCGTTGAAGCGATTGTCGGGGCCATATTCCGAAGGCGGCAGCCCCAGCGGCACCCAGATTTGCGCCTGATTGGGCCAATCAAATCCCGGGCCCATAACGCCGACTACTCTGTAAGGCTGAGAATTGAGCTGAATGGTCTGACCTACGATGGCAGGATCGCCGCCGAAGACCCGCTGCCACGTTTCATAGGAAAGTATTGCCTCGTGGTTAGCCCCCGGTTGGTCTTCTTCCGGGCGAAAATCCTGGCCTAGAATCGGACGTGCGCCCAGAGTCCGCAGCCATTGCCAGGAAACATTGGCGCCCAGCAAACGTTCCGGCATGCCATTGCCGACGTAGTTGTAGTCGCCGGAGGTGACCACCGCGGCGGAGGCAAACATCTGCTTGCTATCGCGCACATTGGCGAAATCGGGCAGCGATACCGTGATGCTCTTCAGATTGAGCTTGTCATATTTGGCGCGGATAGCCAGCAGCCGGCCAGGATCAGACACCCCTGCGGGATGGAAGAACATTCCGTTGATTACGCTGAAAATCGCGGTATTGGCCGCGATACCCAGCGCCAGGGTCAGCACCGCAACAATGGTGAATGCCGGCGTTTTGGCCAGGCGCCGAATTCCGAATTTCAATTCCTGCCAGAACATGTGATGAGTCCTTGGAGGGCCGGGCACCCTTTTGCCGCCCGGGGGTGTATGGCCGCTGGGAATAGTCCGCGGGAGCTGAGGGCAAGCGGGCTACCAAGTGTTATTGTGAGCTAACCCACAGATCACATTGTACTTATTGGCTCTCAGCGGCTTGCCGAGTGTCCGCTTTCGAACATGGATGTGCGAAAACGGACGCACGGCATTAACGAAGGGATTTGTTGGCCGTCTAAGTTCTTCGTGGAGTGATCCGCACCTCGCAGCTCGTCCCCGGTAACCGCGTTGCGGCGGATTTTTTGAGGCCGCCAGGTACCGGCGACATTTTTCCGCGCAGTCCAGGTTCAGGATGTCTTTCTCCCAGCCCTGCCCGACGGCTCCTACCTCAACCGTCCTCCTCCCTCAGTTTAGTAAATCCCGTTTCCAAACCGACCCTTTGTATTGCTGTAATTGCGACCTGGCGCTCGAGTTGTCCCAGACCCGCTACAAGCTCGGCCTGGCCTCCATCGTGGAACTGAGCCAGGCGCAGCTGCAGCAGACGCAAGCCCAGATCGGCAGCGCCCAGGCTACGTATCAATACCGTCTGGCGCTGGCGGTTCTGAACTTCCAGATTGCCGATTTCTGACCGGGCTGGCACAGCCTTCGCAGGGCCGTCAGGAGCCTGCCGGCAATTCCCCACCGATTTTTCCTGCCCTTTCAGGTATGCTAGGCAGGGCGGAAGGTGCCGGGAGTCTCCTATGCGAGCCGCATCTGAGATCATGGCCGGCAAAATGACGGAGCCGCGACATCACCCGGGAGGCGACTTTGACGTGGTCGCTCTGGGCGCCTCTGCCGGCGGTTTCAACGCTCTTTCGCGTCTGCTCGGGCCTTTGCCTGCGGACTTCGGCTGCGGCATTCTGGTGGTGCAGCACCTCAGCCCCGACTACCGCAGCGTGCTGGCCGAACTGCTGGAGCGTAAGACCAGCCTGCATGTTCACCAGGCGAGCGACGGAGAAAAGATCGTGCCCGGGGTGGTCTACGTGGCCGCCCCCAACCTGCACCTGCTGGCTGAACCTGGCGCTGTGCGCCTGCTGCGCACGCCCGCCGTGCACCACTCCCGGCCCTCCATTGATCTGCTTTTCGAATCGGTTGCGGTAAACTACGGACAGCGAGCCGTCGGTATTGTCTTGAGCGGTTCCGGACGGGACGGCGCGGCCGGCATCCAGGCCATCAAGGCCGCGGGCGGTACCACTATGGCCGAGGATCCCGCCAGTTCTGAATTCAGTTCCATGCCCTACGCCGCCGTTGCCACCGGCTGTGTGGATATTGTCCTGCCCATAGCCCGGCTGGCCAAGACCCTGATTGAGCTGTGCGGAACTGTGGCCCATGACTGACAACGACCAATTGTCATTGCATCAGCTCCTTAGCGAGCTGGCCAACAACCGCAACCTCGACCTGCGCGGCTTCAAAACCACTACCCTGGAGCGCCGCATCCGCAAGCGCATGTCGGAGGTCAATACCAGTGGTTACGCCAACTACCTGGAGAAGGTCTACCAGGACCCCCACGAAGTTGACACCCTGCTGAACACCATCCTCATCAACGTCACCGAATTTTTTCGCGACCCACAGGCCTGGGAAGCCCTGCGCGCCGAGGTCCTTCCTGGGATTCTGAGCGCCCTCAAGCCGGGCGACACTTTTCGCGCCTGGTGCGCTGGCTGCGCTTCCGGTGAGGAGCCCTACTCACTGGCCATTCTCATCAGTGATTACCTGCGCGACAAATTGGGCGATTACGACATCAAAATCTACGCCACCGATATTGACGAAGAAGCTCTTACTGCAGCGCGGCGCGGCGAATATGCGGCTGAGCGCCTGCGGCGCGTGCGCTCGGAGTGGCGCGAGCGTTTTTTCACCGGCGGCGCCCGCCTGCGCATCAATCGCGAACAGCGGCGCTTGGTCATCTTCGGCCACAGTAACCTGATGGTGGACGCGCCCATCTCCCACTGCCAGCTCATCCTCTGCCGCAACCTGCTCATATATTTCGATACCGCCGCCCAGAAGCAGATCCTTGGGCGCATGCATTATGCTTTAGAGCCGGGCGGAATTCTCTTCCTGGGCAAGGCCGAATCCAAGCTCAGCGAGTCTCACCTTTTCCGGCCCCTTAGCTTGCGCTGGCGGTTATTCCAGCGCCAGGACAATCGAGCGGAGACTATTGGCCTTCCTCCGGTGCGGGAAATGGGAGCGGAACCCCCTCCTATGGACAAAACCACACAACGACTGCAAATGCTGCAGCTTTTTCACCACTACATCCTCGATACCCTCAAGACGGGCATCATGGAACTGGACAAGAGCGACCTTATCGCCACCCACAACGACGCAGCCCTGGAGATCTGGGGCCTGGCGGGCGCTCGCCTGCAGGGCAAGCGGCTGCAAAACACCGAGGTGGTCGTGCGCTGTCCGGAGATGGTCCGTCACCTGGAAGAGAGCCGGAGCAAGCCCGAACCGGTGGAGTTCCAGTTCACCATGCGCAGCGATGAGGAAGAAAAAACCATTCACGTGGTCATCCGTGCCATCGTTTCCGCGGAAGGCGAACGCACCGGCACCCTCATCCATTGCGACGATATCAGCGTGCAGGAGAAGCTGCAGACCACCATCGAGCAGCTGGAATCCACCGGCGAGGAACTGCAATCCGCCAATGAGGAACTGGAAACCACCAACGAAGAACTGCAGTCCACCAACGAGGAACTGGAAACCACCAACGAGGAGCTGCAGTCCACCAACGAGGAACTGGAAACCACCAACGAAGAACTCCATTCGCTCAACGAAGAGCTGGAGAACATGAACGATGAGCTGGAACAGCGCACGCGGGAGCTGCACGACTTAACCTCTCGCTACGCGGAAACCCTGCGCCGCATGCCCTGGCCCGTTATGCTGGTGGATCGCGAGGAGAAGATTCAGCTGTGGAACGCAGCCGCGCAGAAATTGTTCGGAGTAAGCGCCACTTCCGTGGTCGGCGTCTCCATAGACCGCCTGCCCCTGGAGCAGTCGCTCAGCCGGACCCTGATTCGCCGCTACCGCGCCGTACTCAAGAACCAGAAAGGGGCGGTGCTGCACCACCTGGCGTTTCACATCGGCGCTGCGCGCCAGGCTTTTGATGTGCACTTTACCCCCATTGCCCGCGATGCCGCCATGGAGGGTGTGCTCATCATGTTCGGCGGACCGGGCGAGCGCGGCGCCAGGGCCTCCAATCAAGCGGCTGCGTCTGCGAACCCGGGGAATAACCGCCAGCCGAAAGTTGTTAAAAGGGCGCCGGCGGGACAAAAGAAGGCACGCAAAGAAACACGGGGGCGGGGGTAAGCATGTTTTCGCCGCTGTCGGATAGCAGAGAACGGCAACTGGCATACGAGCAGATGACGACGGCCTTAAACCGGCGCCCAACGATCAGATAGTGTGACCCCATGCCGACACAGGAAAAATCTCCACCTTCTCCCCTGGCGCTCCGGGCCCGCGGGGCTCGAAACAGGGCGCGCAGCGAACAGCAAGACCCGCTTCGGCTTGCCACAGGCGCGCGTCTTGGCGGCTGGGATAAGTCATCCGAGCTGTGCCGGCACAGCGACGAAGTGCTTCGCCGCAGCCACGAGCTTCGCGATCGGTTGAGGAAAATTCGCAATGCGCCCTGAATGGAAGCACCTGCAGAATGAAACTGTGGCGGCTCAAATATCTTTTCTGGATACCGAGCTCAAGACCGGCCTCACCTTCGCCCGCTTGGCCTTGACGGCCAGCAATCCTGACAAGATCTCCCGCAATCTTCTGAACGCCCGCAAAGCGTGTGACACCATCACCGCTTATCTCGTCAATCTGCCCGCGCAAACAGCGGAACTGGAAGGCATACATGAGAAGTTAAAAACCCTGCAGCAGATGATCCAATCGCTGGAGAACAGACGTGACAGGAGCAAATCGCTCTTCGAACATTCGTGACCGCTCCCGCTCCGCGCGCGAGCGCTCCAGAAGCCTTCGCGTAACCTCGCAGCAGTTGCGCGAAAGCCTGGAAAATCTGCGCGCCTACGCCGCCGAGGTAAATGGAGGGCTTCCCGAGAGCCACAAACCGCGGTTCGACGCCGGCAAGGAAGACCTTTCCCCTCCCAGGCGCACGCCCCTGAATTTCGCAGGCCAAGTGCGGGAACGGGTGCACAAGGCGCGCAGGGAGGCGCAGGCGTTACGCCGCCGGGCCGCTGATCTCAGGAACCAGGCGGCGGAGTTTCGCGCGCGTTCCGAGAACCTGCGGAGCAACTCGGTGACCCTTTGAGACCGGCCATCCCGTGCACCAGCCAAGGCTTCTCGCCTTCTGGTGTCCAGGCATGACATTGTCGTCATGGGCGTAGTCGGCCAGGCATTTCCGGCAGATAGCGGCGGAACCACACCAGCAGGCGCTGACCATTCGCCACCTGCTGCTGCAGCGCGATCAGCCGCCGCTGACCAGAACCGATGACCGAGGGACCGGCGCGTCTTCCAGAGGGAAGCTTACTCAAGAGACTCGGTGGCCGCGCGCGCCAGCCGCTTGCGGCCTCCAACTTTTTGCCACTCCTGCTCCAGCCGCTTCTGGTTGGCGATACGGTTAAGCACCGCATTCAGAATAAAGCCGCTGATGGTGCGGCGTTCGCGCCTGGCCGCATCGCGGATGGCGATTGCTTCCTCTTCTGAGCAGCGCACCAGCAGAGCGGTTCTTGGCTTGGCCATAGGCACATCCCGATAAAGCTATCTAATGATATCTCGTCCGGCGACCAGCGCAAGTAGCTCCCAAGTACATATTCTTGCCCGAGGTCCCAAAGAGGGAATGGACTGCCCGCGGGGAAGGGTTGCTCCACCCTCCCTGCTAGGGGGCAAAATGTTGACACTTGCCGCGCAGGTTAAACAGGTGGCTCTAAGTCAGATAGAAAGCCCATCGGCTCCGCCACCAAGCGCACAGTACCCCGCTGAGAATCCGGTATGCTTAGCGCTTGTCACGCATGAGATCTTTGCCGGTCATAGACCGCCGAGCAGGCCGCCGGGGCCGGGTGTTGGCCTGCGTGCTTGCCCTGTTGGCGCGGCTTTTATTCTGCCTGGGGTTCGCGCTGAACATACCGGCAGCGGCACGCAGCCGTGGCCAGGCAGTGGAGGCGGGGGCGCGGGTGGCCATGGCGGCGCGGGTAGAGCGCGCTCCCCGCCTCGACGGCACGCTGGATGACCCGCTTTGGCAGGCGGCCAAACCCATAACCGACTTTCTTCAGCGCGAGCCGGTGGAGGGCCAAGCCGCGACGGAATCCACCTCTGTCCGTATTCTCTATACCCGGCGCGCGGTTTACTTCGGAATCGTGTGCTCGGACTCCAAGCCCAATCAGATCATCGCCACCGAGTTGCGCCGCGACCTGAGCCAGGAACTGGACGACTACTTCGAAATCATTGTTGATTCCACCCACGACCGGCGCAACGCCTACGTCTTCGAGGTTAACCCCCTGGGCACGCAGCGCGATGGCGTCATCACCGAAGAGCAGACCGAAGACATGTACGGCGACACGTTCGATCCCGGCTGGGACGGAGTGTGGACCTCAGCCGCCCGCATAACACCACAGGGCTGGACTGCGACCATCGAGATTCCCTTCACCACCCTGAATTTCATGCAGTCGCGCGACGTGGTGTGGGGAATTAACTTCAAGCGCTTCATCCGCCGCAAGAACGAAGAGGATCTGTGGTCGAGCTGGCGGCGTTTCTCCGGCATCAACAAGGTCAGCGAGGCCGGCGAGCTGCGCGGTATTTCAGAGATCAACAGCGGGCGCCTGTTTATCGTCAAGCCTTACGCCCTGGGCGGCTACCAGCACCTGCCGCCTGCTGCCGCCCTCAGCGGCCTGCCTCCAGGGTCCAAGGCGCTTTACACCGGCGGACTGGACATGAAAATCGGGGTGCGCTCCAACCTGGTGGCCAACCTCACCGGCAATACCGACTTCGCCGATGCCGACGTGGACATCACCCAGTTCAATCTCACTCCCTACAAACTTTTTTTCCCGGAGAAGCGCCAGTTCTTCCTGGAAAACTCAAGCATTTTCAATTTCCCGCTGGATGGCGAAGGCGACCTGCTCTTCTTCAGCCGCCAGATCGGCATTGATCCGGTGACCGGACAGGAAGTTCCCATCAACGGCGGCGCCAAGGTGACCGGCTCGCTGGGCGGCTTCGACCTGGGTGTTATGGATGTGGACACGCGCTCCAGCGGGCCCAACCCTTACTCTAATTTTGGGGTGGTTCGCGTCAAGCGCTCCATCTTCGGCCAGTCCTATATTGGCGTAATGGGCGTAGACAAGCGCTCCGGCAACCCCCTGGACCCGTACAACCAGACCGGCGGTGCTGATGCCCGCATTCTGCTCACCAAAAACCTGGTGGTCACGGGCATTGCAGCGGAAACACGCACCCCGGGCCTGACGGGCGGCCAATCTGATGTGGGCGGTTCGGCGACTTTCCGCAGCAACTTGTTCGACTTCGTTGCCGAGGAACACAAGATCGGGCGCAATTTCAACCCTGAAGTCGGGTTCCTGGAGCGCAATAACAGCGTTTCTCAGTATCTCGACGGCAACTTCAAGCCGCGCCCGCGAATTCGCGGTGTGCGCGAGCTCAACTTTGAGAGCTTTCTATTTCACGCTCCTGACACCCGGGGCGTGCTGCAGACGCAGGAGTGGCAGGCCACCTTCCGCGCCCTGTTCAACAACGGTTCCTACACAGACGACGACATCATTGATAACTTTGCCCAGCGCATCACCACGCCTTTCAATCTGTACAAAAATATCTTTATTCCCGTGGGCTATTACCGCTGGTCGCGGCACCAGCTCACCTACGGCTCTCCCGAAGACCGACGTTTCACCTGGAATGTTTATGAGCGCTTTGGCAGCTACTACGACGGGCGCCTGAATGAAACCCGCTTGCGCGGCACCTATCGCGCCAGCGAGCATCTTTCGGTCAGCCTGGGCGAGCAGTGGAACCGCTTTCGCCTGCCCCAGGGAAATTTCTCCATCCTTTTTGGCGACCTGGAAACTGACTACTCTTTCTCCCGTTTTCTCATGCTCTCCACCCTGCTGCAGATGAACACGGCCAACACCCAGGGCGCCAGCGCCAACATCCGCTTGCGTTGGAACTACCGGCCCGATAGCGATTTTTACATCATCTACACCGTCGGGCAGCAGTTCGCCAGCCTGGCCGCGGCCAACCCCATGCAACTCATGCAGCACCGCCTGTCGGTGAAGTTCACTTACTCATTTTCGCCCTGAGGCGCCCCCAGCCTCCCCCGCCGGGAGTTTCCACGCGGATGCGCTCGCCGGCTTTCACCCGCACGCTGGCCTTGCCGGCAAGCTGCTGCGTGCTGCCATTGGCGCGGAGCACTTCCGTGCGCCCGGCGACGCCGGGTTCGCCTCCATGCAAACCGTACGGCCGGCCCTGGCGGCGGTCCGCAAGCAGGGTGACGTCCGCTTCGGTCAGGATCTCGATTTCGCGCACCATGCCGTCGCCGCCGCGATATTGGCCTTCTCCGCCGCTGTCCGGGCGCAGCGAGTAACGCCGCACCCGCAGCGGGTAGGCATATTCCAGCGCCTCTGCCGGCGTGTTCAGCGAGTTAGTCATGTGGGTATGCACGCCGGAAACTCCCGGCTTGGTGGGACGCGCTCCCATTCCCCCAGCAACGGTTTCATAGTAGGCGAAAGGCTCGCCGGTGCGCGCATCCATGCCGCCGACAGTCAAATTGTTCATGGTGCCGGAAGCAGCCGCGGGAATGCGCTGCGGGATGGCCTCGGCCAGCGCCCGCAGCAGCACATCCACAATGCGCTGCGAGGTTTCCACGTTGCCTCCCGCCACGGCTGCCGGTGGGCGCGCATTTACCACCGTTCCCGCAGGCGCGATAACTTCGATAGGGCGCATCAGCCCCGCGGTGGCCGGCACATCTTCGGTCAGCAGGCAGCGAAACACGTAGAAGCACGCCGACCAGGTTATGGCTTCCACCGCATTGATGGCGCCTTCAACCTGCTGGTCGGTGCCGGTGAAATCCACCCTGACCAGCGGCCCCGCTTTGCCGCTTTTGCGGAATGTGATTGCCACTGCGATGCGCACCGGGCGCCCGCTCACACCGTCGTCGTCGAGCGCATCGTCCGCCCGGTAAGTTCCCGGCGGCACCTGCGCCAGGAAGGCCCGCATCATGCGCTCGGAATAATCCAGCAACTCGCGCCCAGCCGCCGTCACGCGCCGCAGCCCGTAGCGCCGGCAGATTTCTTCAAGCCTCGTGAGTCCGGTGTGGCAGGCGGCGATTTGCGCCCCCAGGTCGCCTTCGCGCTCGCCCGGCGTGCGCACGTTGTTCAGCACCAGCGCCAGAATGTCGTCATCAATTCTGCCCCCGCGCATGATCCGTACCGGAGGGATGCGCAGCCCTTCCTGGTAGATTTCCCGGCATGGTCCCATGGAGCCGGGATACGCTCCGCCCACATCGGCGTGGTGAGCGCGCGAAGCCACAAAGAAATTGGGCGCCTTGCCTCTCTTCTGTGTACCCCCGGCGTAAAACGGCGCCACTAGGGTGATGTCGGGCAGATGGGTGCCGCCGCAAAAAGGATCGTTGAGCATAGCCATGTCGCCCGGACCGAGCGGCAGTTTCTCCAGCGCAGCACGCACGGACATGGGCATGGAGCCCAGGTGCACAGGCATGTGATCGCCCATAGCGATGACCTGGGCTGCGCTGTCAAAAACCGCGCAGGAGTAGTCACGCCGCTCCTTAATGTTGGGGGAAAATGCGGTGCGGCGCAGCGCCGCTCCCATTTCCTCGGCGATGGAGTGGTAGATGTTTTTGAAAATCTCCAGCTCGATCGGGTCGCTTGCCATGCGGGAAAGTGTACGCCAGTTACGCTCTCCAAGGTCTACCGCCGAGACGCAGAGAACGCCGAGGAATTACTGGAAAAATCATAGAGTCTATTCGTCCGCGATGGCACTCCTGGAAATCTGGGAATTTGCTTCGAATTTCTCCGCGTACTCGGCGTCTCGGCGGTAGATTTTGGTTTGCGTGCTCAGCGGTAGATTTGGTTTTGCCGGATTCGTCCCGGCTTTTCCACAAAATTCCTGGCCCTGTAGCCCTTTACTCCGGAGGAACCCGACTTTGTAATTGACAGCACAACTTTTCCACCGCACCATCACACCAGAAGTGCTGCTCGCAGCGAGAGCAGCCGGGGCCCTTTCGTACCCTGCAAGGGAAATCGTTCACGGAGGGAAAACTTCGATGCCGATGAAGAAGAAGGCAAAGAAAAAGAAGAAGCACTAGGCGAGGCTGCGCCTCGTAGTGGGCCCTGAAGGGTTTTTCGGTCTCCGCCTTCGCGGGGACCTTTTTACTTCAAACCGGCAGTTGTGAGGTGTTGGTGTTTTCCTACGTCACCGGCCAGGACTCCGCCGCTCACTTTCCAAAATCCCAAATCCTTACGAAAGTTGTTGTTCTCGGCCCTGCATCATGCTAGAAACACGCCAGCAAGCTCGTGCGCGCCGTACTTTCTCCCAGGGAAGGAAGAAGGATGAGCCTGACCAAAAAGAAAGCCGAAAAAGCCAAGTCCATTGAACCCATCATTCCCGACAAGCTCTACTTCCGCATCGGCGAGGTCGCGGAGCTGTGCGAACTGCCCACGTACGTGCTGCGCTTCTGGGAAACGGAGTTTCCCCAGTTGCGGCCCACCAAGAGCAGCACCGGCCAGCGCATGTACCGTCGGCGGGACGTGGACAACGTTCTGCATATCCGCAAGTTGCTTTACGAAGACGGATTCACTATTGCCGGCGCGCGCCAGTACCTGCGCGAAGCGGCTCGCGGCACTACTGCCAACCAGACTGCCTTGCCCTTTCCCACCCGTCACACGGCCGAAATCAAGCGGGTGCGGCAGGGCTTGCGCGAGGTTCTGGGGATGCTCTCAGCGCGTCCGCATTAGCCGACGTAGCATGGCATCTGGCCCGCTTTGGGCACGGTCGTCTCCGTGCTTGCCTGCCGGCATGCGCTTGGTGGTGGTAACCTTATCGCTGCTACCCGCCAATTGAGAGGTTCCGCCATGACATTCCGTCGGCTGCCGGCGTGCATCTGTGTGGTCATTCTTTGCGCGCTCAGTGCCGCGCCCCTTCGCGGCCAGCACCACGACATGCAAGGCATGCGCATGGCCATGCCGGTGAGCAGCACCGCCACGCTGGCGGTGAAAAATGACGCCGCCGAGCAGGTACTCACCGTCAAACTGGGCCCCTTGAACTTGCCCGCCAACACCAGCCACATGCGCACGGCACAGCCGCCGCCCCAGTTTCTGAAAATTCCCTTCGACGGTTGGATCATCGCCTACCATCCCAGCCTGGTGGACGCCAAGGCCAACGTGATTCCCGGCCGTCTCCTGCACCACGTTGCCTTCTACAACACCGCGCGCCCCGATTTCGTCTGCCCCAACAAGCAGGAGCATATCTTCGGCGCGGGCGGCGAAATGAACGACTGGCCGGCCACTCCTGGCTTCGGCTACCGCGTCCGCCCCGGCGACCGCATCCGCATTACCAGCATGTTTCATAACCCAACAGCGGTCAGTTATCCCGCCGCCTACCTCGAAGTGCGTATGGACTACCGTAAGACGGGAAGCGCGGGCGCGCCGCTCAAAAGCGTGTATCCGACGTGGCTGGACGTGAAGAGCTGCGGTGATTCCAGCTACGACCTGAAGCCGGGCCGCAACGTCACCACCGGCGACGTGTCTTTGAATTATCCGGGAATTCTGCTCGGGGTGGGCGGCCACATGCACGATTACGGCCGCGAACTGGTGCTCACCAATCTGAGTCGCAAGCAAACCGTGGCCACCCTGGACTCTAAACTCGATGCCAGCGGCCACATGCTCTCCATGCCCATCGTGCTGTTCATGAAAGAGGGCGGATACAAGGTCGCGAAGGGCGATCGCATGGAGGTCACCGCCACCTATCTGAACCCCACGGGCCGTCCTCTGCGCGAGGGCGCCATGGGCATCGTGGTCGGCTACTTCCTGCCCGCCGACGAACAGCAGTTCGCGCGGCTTCACCACTCGGGCATCGACCGGGGACGAGTGAAACCCGAGTAAGCACCCCAGCTCAGGGGCTGAGTGCTGAAGGCTGACGGCTGAGTGCTGTTTCTACGCCGCGTGCTTCTCCACCAGAAACGCCATAGCCGTGCGCAGCGCTTCTTCCCCGTTGAGCGCGATGGGAAAAGACTGGTCCGGCATCTTGCGCCACACCCCGTTTTCCTGCAAGTAGGTGGAAACGTAATAGGGAATATCGAGGTTGGAATAGGAATGCCAGAGTTCCAGCTTGTAGGAAGTGCCGGAAATAACCACTAAGCCGGTTTTCACCAGTTCCCAGGATTCAGTGATCCCGGCAAAGCATCGAAAATCCTCCAGCGCATTTTGGGCCATGCTGGCTATCCCTCCGTCCTGTAATCAGATGCCGGCCCCGGCCGGCGGAAGCACGAAAAAGGCCATTTTAAGGCCACTAACGGGTAGCTTTTCTATGGCCGAGCGTCCAGCGACCATTGGCTTACACCTGCCGTTCCGGAATCATCTAAACTTGACCAGATGCGGACCGTGTTCAAACTGCTGGGAATTGCGGTACTTGCGACCGCCGCCTGGCTGGCCTGGGCGTTGTGGCTGCCGGTGCGGCCAACCGCGCAGACTACCGTGCTGCTGCATCCTGGCTATAGCACCCATCGTATTGCCCACGAGCTTAAATCTGCGGGAGTAATTCGCAGTTCCACCGCCTTCCTGCTGTGGCATTTTGTGGCTCATCCCCGCACCCTGAAGGCTGGCGAATACCTGTTCGAGCAGCCCGCCAATGCCATCCAGGTACACCGCCGCCTGGCCCGCGGCGATGTTTACGTGCACACGGTTGTGATCCCGGAAGGCTTCAACATCTTTGAAATTGCCCAGGCGATGCAAGCCGCAGGACTGGGCTCGGAAAAGGAATTCCTGCAGGCTGCCCGCGCCGATACTGTACTCATCCATGACCTGGACCCGCAGGCTACTTCGCTCGAAGGCTACCTTTTCCCGGACACTTACCAGTTCACCCGCACCCAGACTCCAACCGACATGCTGGCCGTGATGGTGCATCGTTTTCGGGCCAAAGCGCATTCGCTGGGATTGACCGGCAACCTGCACCAGGTGGTCACCATGGCTTCGATTGTGGAGAAAGAAACCGCGGTCTCTGAGGAACGTCCACTGGTAGCCAGCGTTTACTACAACCGGCTGAGCCAGCGCGTGGCCCTGGACGCCGACCCCAGCGTGATCTATGCCGAACTGCTGGCCAGCTCCTACACGGGCGCTCTGCACCACGACGATATGCAGTTTGATTCGCCCTACAACACTTACCGCCACATCGGCTTACCCCCGGGGCCCATTGCTAACCCGGGAGTAGCCTCGCTGCAGGCCGCCATGCATCCTGCCAGCAGCGATTACCTTTACTTCGTCAGCGCCGGCGATGGCCACCACCGCTTTGCCGCCACCCTGGAAGAGCACAATCACAACGTCGCTCTATACCGTAAAGCAGTTAACGTCATGAGATAAGCGGCGCGCATCACCGCGTTTCTCCTCGCATCTAAAGAGCTTTGTCGCGCTACAGCCCGCCGTACAGGGCCAGTGGCCCGTTATATACTTTTGGGGAGCTCTAATATTCATAGTAACCGCTGCATGGCTCTTCCACTGCGCCACCGCTTTCTCCTGCTGCTACTTGCGGTTGTCACGTTGAGCGGCTGCCTGTTCCGCTCACGCAAGGTGGAGAACCGGATCAGCACTGCCAAACTGGTCACCGCCAGCCGTGACCAACTGGTGCAGGACATCAATGCCGGCGCCAACCGGATTCACACCCTTAATGCCACCGTGGACATTGACACCTCGGTGGGCGGCGAAGTGAAGGGTAAGATAACGGAATACAAACAGATTCGCGGCTACGTGCTGGTCCGCAAGCCGGAGATGCTGCGCATGATCGGCCTTATGCCCATCGTGCGCAACCGCGCTTTCGACATGGTGAGCAACGGCGATAGTTTCAAGCTCTGGATTCCGGTCAAGAACAAGTTTTTTATCGGCCGCAATACTGTGGTCCTGCCCTCCAGCCAACCCTTGGAGAACATACGGCCGCAGCAGATTTACGATTCCCTCCTGTTGCGACAGATCAGTTCCGAAGAGATCGCCGTGCTGGAAAACGGCTACGAGGAGGTGCAGGACCCCAATGATCACAAATGGTTGCAGCAGCCCGATTACGAGCTTGATGTCATCAGCAAGAACGGGCATGGCTGGTACCTGCAGCGCAAAATCATTTTCAACCGTATCAACCTGCAGCCCGACCGCCAGCTGATGTACGACCAGAACGGCTACGTGGCGACCGACACCCGCTACAGCGATTTTCGCGATTTCAGCGGCTTTAAGCTCCCCTCCGTCATCCAGATATGGCGTCCGCAGGAGGAATATTCCATCGTGCTCACCATGGTGAAGCTGCAGATCAACGAACCCCTCACCGACGAGCAGTTCGCCCTGCAACAGCCCCCGGGTTCACAGGTGGTGAACTTGGACCAGCCGCGCCCGCCCAAGCCAGGCAGCTAAGTGGGACTTCCAGGCAGTGCAGGAGGTGTTCCGCGGGAGAACAAGGACCATGGGAAGGTAACCACGGTACCTTTGTTCGATTGACCCGCCGAAAAAAGCCGTAGTACGATTCCAGCAGTTCCGGAACCAAAGCCAGGCGAAAGGTCCTAAGTCCTAGAGGCACATGAGGATTCGACAGTTCTATTGGGTTGCACCGCTGCTCAGCGCCCTGGTTCTGGGGAACACATCCTGCCAAACGGCAGCCAAGAGACCGGTAGTGGCGATAGCGCCGCCGGTGCCTGCCGCTCCTCCCATTCAGTCCAAGCCCGCTGCCATACCAGATCCCGACCCCAAGCCGCAGGAGGCGCCCCCTCCGGTGGCCAAAGCTGACCCGATTGACACCCTGGTGGCACAGGCGGAAGAGGAATACCAGGCTGGGCAAGCGAATTACGCGGCAGGACACATGGAGGCGGCCAAAGCCAATTTCGATCACGCCTTCGATATCCTCACCCAGGCTCCAGGCGGGGCCAGTTCCGACGAGCGTTTGCAGAAGGAATTCGACAAGATTGTAGACGGCGTGAACAGCCTGGAACTGGTAGCGCTGCGCCAGGGCGATGGCTTTACCGAGCAGAAGTCCGAGCCCGCTCCGATTGACGAAACCAACCAGATCACCTTCCCGGTGGACCCCAACCTTAAGGCCAAAGCGGCGGAGGAAATCCGCCAGATTCACTCCGACCTGCCGCTGACCATGAACGATGCCGTGGCCGGGTACATCAACTACTTCTCCACCCGCGGCCGGGGCGTGCTGGAGCGGGCGCTGACCCGCGCTGGGCTGTACAGCGACATGATCCGCCGGGTGCTGAAGGAAGAAGGTGTGCCCCAGGATCTGATTTACCTGGCGGAAGCGGAATCGGGCTTCCACCCCGTGGCTTTGTCGCATGTGGGCGCCCGCGGATTGTGGCAGTTCATGTCCAGCCGCGCACGAGGTTACGGCCTGGAGCGCAACTGGTGGGTGGATGACCGGCAGGATCCGGAAAAATCCACCCGCGCCGCCGCTCGCCACCTGAGAGACCTCTACAAAGAATTTGGCGACTGGTACCTGGCCATGGCCGCCTATAACTCCGGGCCGCTCACGGTGATGCAGGCAGTGCAGCGCACCGGCTATGCCGATTTTTGGGAACTATACCGGCGTAACGTGCTGCCGGCGGAAACCCGCAACTACGTGCCCATCATCATCGCTGTGGCCATTATGGCCAAGAACCCGGCGCAGTATGGGCTGGATCAGATCGTTCCCGACAAGCCCATCCCTGCGGACACGGTCACTATTGATTACCCGGTAGACCTGCGTTTGGTGGCAGAGTGCGTAGACACCTCGGTAAGTACGCTGCAGGAACTGAATCCCAGCCTGCTGCGAATGACAACGCCGCGCGAAGGCAGCTTTGACCTACACCTGCCGGCGGGCACTACAGAAAAATTCCAGGCGGCGATTTCGGAAATTCCCCGTGACAAGCGGGTGTGGTGGCGTTACCACACCGTGACCGAAGGTGAAACGCTGGCCACCGTGGCCCGCAGCTATCACACAACTTCGCGGGCCATCGCGGAGGCCAACAGCCTGGACGGTAAAGAACTGGCATCGGGCACGAAGCTGATTATTCCCGTGGCCGCCGGGCGTGACGTGGAAGCCATTGCGTACTCCCGCCGCCTGACGCGCTATCGCGTGCGCCGGGGCGATACCTTAACCTCGGTGGCGGAAGATTTTGGCGTCCCGGTAGTGCGCCTGAAACGCTGGAATCCCAGGGTGGGGAAAAAGTTGCGCCCCGGAACCGTGCTCTACCTGCACCGCCCCCTGTCTCCCGGAGAACGCGAGGTCGTTTCTACCCACGGGCGCACTAAGTACAAGCGCAACAGCAAGTTACGCGCATCCACCCCAGGGAACAAGAAAATCCTGCACAAGGTGCGCCGGGGCGAAACCCTCTACAGCATCGCCAGCCAATACAACACCACGGTGGCGGCGCTGCGGCGCACGAACGGCAAGGTAGCCGCTAACCTGAGGGCCGGCGCTGTGCTGGTAATCCAGGAAAATCCCTGACGAAGTTTCCGCCTCTCACCACCGACGCAATCTCTTCGTAAGGTGTAATATGCGGGTGCAGCGCATCAGGGTGTGTTGCGGAATCGCTATGCTATAATCGCGCGCCGTTCGCGAAGATGTTTTTCGCGCGATGCAGTGGCGATGTAGAGCGGCAGTCTTGTTTAATTTTCTAATGGGCAGGAGTTGTCGTGCGGTGCCGGCAACTTTGGTAGCGGAGATCAGGAGGAGCCATGCGATTTTTGGATGATGAGAAGCTGTACGGGCGAGACGATGATATGGACGAATTCGGCGACACCGGTTCCTATGGCGAATCGCTGGAAGAAGATTACGAGGAAGAGGAAGAAGAGGAAGAGGAGCCGGTGAGCAGCTCGGGCGAAGCGCCGGCAATGCCGGCGATGACGCCGGAACCGGAGTCAACAACGGTAGGAGGCGGCGGAGGCGGAGGCGCGAAGCGGGCTCCGGCCAAAAAGAAAGCGCCGGCTCGGAAGGTAGCGAAGCGCCCAGCAGCCCGGGCAAAAAAGGCGGGAGCCAAAAAGCGCGGCGCCAAGAAGAAGGCAGCCAAGCGGGGGGGCAGCCGCAGCCGGGGCAAATCTTCGGCGCGCAAAGGCAAAGCGAAGCGCAAGAGCTCGCGCAAGCGCCGCTAATCTGCTCACAACGTTTGCCTGAGCCGCGGGAATTTCCCGCGGCTTTTGTTTGCAAACCAAAACCGCGGAGGACGCCGAGTACGCAGAGATTAACAAAAGGAATTACGGGGTCTCTGCATCCTTCGCGTCCTCTGCGGTATTAATTGGAAAGCTGTAGAGGTCCGTTACTTTTTGCGCTCCACGGCGGAGAGACAGCGGCCGTAGAGTTCCAGCAGGTGGGTGGCGTAGTCTTCGGGCTTGGAAGCTACGCTGGCGCCGAAACCGGCGCCTGCCGAACCGGTTTTGCCGTAACCGGTGGTCATGGCGATGAACCGCATCATGTCGAGCGCGATGTCCTCGTTGCGCCGCGTACCCACAGGAATATTCACTGCTTCGTTCATGAATTCCTCCCCATAAGAATCTGGCTCTGAATCGGGCTCAGCATTGGGCCGCCTCACGCCAAAATTCGATATTACCAGAGCAAATGGGGCTCGCGGGCGAGGGCGTTCGCGCCACAAGAACCAAGGCGAGCTGCGCTCGCCCTGCACAGGCGAGGGCGCCTGTGCCCACACAGTTCATCTCCTCGCACGGACCTTTGCCCGTGATTCAGTTCAGTAGTAACCGTCCGTAAAGTTCGGGCGCAGATATCCCGGCTCGTATACAATTCGGCATCGCCGTTCCGTTTCAGACAGAGCGGTTCTCCGGGTCCCCAATACGCCGTATCTTCAGGACTCGCGCTGACATCAGATGTGCTTCACCATCAGCGAGGAGTAAAGAACTGTTTTGGCCAGCATCGAAGAGAAAAAACTCAACCGCCTGAGCCGCCGCGAGCTGCTGAAGCTCGCGCCCGTGGTGGCGCTGGGAGCTTTTGCCGTCACGCACTGGCAGGATCCGCTGCTGGGACGCGGCGTGCGCCTCAGCGATTGGGCATCTGGCGCGCTTTTCCGTCGGCGTCATCGGGCTAAGACCTTTTCCGACGCAGATGTGGTCCCCTTCGCAAAATTTCCCTATAACGGCTACGACGACCTCGATCCGGGTGTGGATATGGAAGGCTGGACGCTGACGGTGGCAGGCGATGTGCGCCACCCCGGCGAGTACACGCTGGCGCAAATCCAGGCGTTGCCTAGAATTCGCCAGAACACGCGCCATGTGTGCGTGGAAGGCTGGGACGTGATCGGCTCCTTCGGCGGCGCCCGCATCTCAGATTTTCTGGCGCTGGTGGGAGCTGACACCAGCGCTCGTTTTCTCACGGTGGAGTGTGCCGACGATTATTACGAATCGCTGGACATGGCGACGGCCCTGCATCCGCAATCGTTGTTATGTTACGAAATGTACGGCAAGCCGCTGGATCGCGGTCATGGCGCGCCCCTGCGCCTGAGCCTGCCCACCAAACTGGGATACAAATCAGCCAAATACCTGACCAAGCTCTCAGTCACCAACGTGCTGGGAGCAGAGCGCGGCTACTGGGAAGACCAGGGCTACAGCTGGTACGCGGGACTTTAGGAAGCATGGCGAGCGGAGCACAAACCGGGGAACCGGAAGCCAAGCGCCCAGAACCGCAGTTGAAACTGGTAACGGCGGCTTATGAGCATCCCTGGGCCATCCGCTTCACGCACTGGCTGAATGCGGCGGCGGTTTTTGTGCTGGCGGCCAGCGGCCTGCGTATCTTCGGCGCCTTTCCCAGCTTCGGCGCAAAGATTCCCGAGCGCGACCTCATCAACATTCCCCAAGCGCTCACCCTCGGCGGCTGGCTGGGCGGGGCACTGCAGTGGCATTTCACCTTCATGTGGCTGTTCGCCGGTAGCGGCCTGCTTTACATCGCCTACCAGTTGCTCAGCGGCCATTACAAAACGGTGGTGTTCATGCCGCGGGACGTAAAAGGTGTGTGGCCGATGACGCGGCACTATTTTTTGTTCGGCCCCAAGCCGGCGCTGACCCAGCAATACAACGCATTGCAGAAGCTGGCCTACACGGCGACGGTTCTGTGCGGCGTGGCGTCGTTGCTGACTGGCATTGTGCTTTACAAGCCGGTGCAATTGTCCTGGCTGGCGTGGCCTATGGGCGGCTATCATCTGGCGCGCGTCTGGCATTTCCTCGCCATGTGCGGTTTCCTGGCATTTATTCCCGGGCACCTGGTCATGGTAGTGCTTCATGGCTGGTCCAACTTTGCTTCCATGCTGACGGGATGGAAGCGGGATCCCGAGTACCTGCCACGCAGGAGTACAGAGTAGATGGCTTTTTAGCGGTCGGAAATCTTTACTCAAACGCCGAATGCCGGATTCGAATTGCCGACCCTGGTCGAAAATTTCATGACTGGTCGCGTCTGGATCGCAGTGGTGATCGCGTCAGCGCTGATGGCAGCAGCTGTCGGGTACGGCTACTTGCGCCCGGGCGCGACCACTACCCTGCTGTCCCGGCACAGCGAACCGGCCATCCACCTGCCCGACCGCCAGGTAGCCATCACCGCCGAGGGCAAACTCTTCCACGATCCTTCCTGCCGCTACATTCATGGCAGGCCAGAGATGGTGAGAGCCCAGGAAGCGGTTCGCCGGGGATATACCCCCTGCCCCCGCTGTCTGCGTAAAGCGTTGCAGCGCTGAAATCAAATAGCTGTTCGCAGCGGCGCCCCCTGCGCCGCGACGCCAGCACGTGCTAGCATAAGAGCACGGGTGAGCCGCGCGAGGGACCGCGAAGACAACTTCCAGGAGCAATTCCGAATCCAATTGGGGGTCAGCTTGGGCACCCTTACAGGCCGATACCATAGGCGATCGGCATCACTTTAACCCTCATACCTGTTATGCGTAGCGCCAATCAGGGGAAGCAAGCAGCGATTCCCCATGAAATATTTGTTGGCACCGGCGAGATGAGCGCGCTGATGCGTTCTCTGGACTGGTCGAAGACTCCGCTGGGTGCCATCTCCGATTGGCCACAGAGCCTGAAGACCTCCCTCAGCATTTGCCTGGCTTCCCGGTTCCCGATCGTCATGTACTGGGGGCCAGAGTACGTGGTGCTGTACAACGATGCCTACAGCGCCATCCTGGGCAGCAAGCACCCCTGGGCGCTGGGACAGCGCTGCCGGGACTGCTGGGCGGAAATATGGGACACCATTGGCCCCATGCTGGACGAGGTTGTCAGGACGGGAGAGGCGACCTGGTCGAACCATCTGCTGCTCCAGTTGGAGCGCCACGGCTACCCGGAAGAATGTTATTTTTCGTTTTCCTTCAGCCCGGTGCGGGTGGAAACGGGGACGATCGGCGGAATTTTCACGGCCGTCCTGGAAACCTCGAAAGAGACAATCGGACAGCGGAGGTTGCACACCCTGCGCGACCTGGCCGCGCGAGGGGTAGATGCCCGAAGCGAAAGTGACGCCTGGAGAATCGCGGCCGGTGCCTTGGCCGAAAACCCACTCGACATCCCCTTCGCTGTTTTATGTCAACCATCCGCGAGCGACGGCCTGCAGGTGGTGGAAACCGCCGGGATCAGCCGCGAACACCGGCTCTGCAAAGAGCTGTCTTCCCCGGGTTGCCGGCTCTACGAAATGGCCAGGCAAGCGATGAATTCGGGCGGCAGCATTACCGTCGAGTTGCACCACGTGACGCCGGGGCTGCCGCATGGCGGATGGACAGTTCCCCCGCGCAGCGGCCTGCTGATTCCCATGACAACACCCGGGCAGGGGCGCCCTGGCCTGCTGCTGGCGGCGATAAACCCACACAAGGCTTTGGACGAGTCCTACCGCACGTTCTTCGACCTGGTAGCGCGCCAAATCGCAACCAGCGTGGCCGATGCCCGGGCCTATGAAGAGGAGCGCAAGCGAGCGGAAGCTCTGGCCGAACTGGATCGTGCCAAAACCCTCTTTTTTACAAACATCAGCCACGAGTTCCGCACCCCGCTCACACTCTTGCTGGGCCCGGTGGAGAACATGTTGCAGGAAGTGCCGGGCGGCAGAAAAGAAGCGGCTCAACACCAGCAACTGGAAGTGGTGCATCGCAACGGTGTTCGCCTGCTGAAGCTGGTGAATACCCTTCTGGACTTTTCCCGCATCGAGGCGGACAGGATGCACGCCAACTTTGAGCCGGTTGACTTGAGCGCGTCGACGGCAGAAGTGGCCGGCGTCTTCCGCTCGGCCATGGAAAGGGCAGGACTCAGTTTTCGGGTGCAATGCGAACCGCTGCCAGAACCGGTGTACGTGGACCGCGACATGTGGGAGAAGATTGTCCTCAATCTCCTTTCGAACGCTTTCAAATTCACCTTGCAGGGCGAAGTGCGAGTCAGCCTGAAAGCCGTGGACGGACGAGCCGAGCTCACGGTCGCGGATACAGGAGCAGGAATTCCCCAGCAGGAATTGTCGCGCGTGTTTGAGCGTTTTCATCGCGTCGAAGGTGCGCGGGGCCGCAGCTATGAGGGCACCGGGATTGGGCTGGCGTTGGTTAGAGAACTGGTGAAGTTGCACGGCGGATCGGTGCGAGTGGAAAGCATGGAGGGCCGGGGCAGCACCTTCACCGTGGACATTCCCTTAGGTAAGGCCCACCTGGCGCCGGAGCAGGTCGCGGACCCGGACACCCGTCCCTCCACCACCGCACGCGCCGACGCCTACGTGGAAGAGGCCCTCAGCTGGTTGCCGAAAGACTCGGGAACGGGAGCCAAGCCGGGGGGGAGAAATGCGGAAAGCACGCCTGCTGCTGAGGACGAAGAAAAGGGTGACAACCAAAGCCGGCCTCTCATTGTGCTGGCGGACGACAACGCCGACCTGCGCGCCTACGTCAGCCGGCTGCTCAGGCGGAAATATCGGGTTTGGGCTGTAGCCACTGGGGAAGAGGTCCTGGCGGTCATCCGGCAACGGCATCCCGACCTCGTCCTGAGCGACATTATGATGCCCGGCATGGACGGTTTCGCGGTGTTGCAGGCTATCAAGCAGGACCCGCAGACACAGGCCATCCCCGTGATTCTGCTATCCGCACGCGCCGGCGAGGAGTCGCGCGTGGAAGGGTTGCAGGCCGGCGCGGATGACTACCTGGTGAAGCCCTTCACGGCACGGGAATTGATGGCGCGGGTGGAGGCCCATTTAAGAATGGCGCAGACGCGCCGGCAGGTTGGCGAACTGGAAGAGCGCCTGCGCACCAAGCGCGAACTGGAGCAGCAGCGAGTGCGCGTCTTCCTGCAGCAGGTTCCCGCCGCAATTGCCATGCTCCAGGGGCCGGAGCATCGCTGGAGTTACATGAATCCGGCATATCTGCGCGTGATAGGTCACGAGCACGTAGAGGAGTTACTGGGCAAGACCATTCGCCAGACCTTGCCGGAATTGGAGAGCCAAGGTTATCTGGAACTGCTGGACCAAGTGTATCGGACTGGGGAGCCGGTTAGCGGAACGGAAGCGAAGGTGCGTCTGAATCGTGGGCCCGGCGGGCAGCAAGAATACGCCTACTTCAATTTCCTCTACCAGCCGCTCAAGGACGACTCCGGCAACGTGGAGGGTGTGTTCGTTCACGCTGTGGATGTTACCCCGCAGGTGGAAGCACGACGCGGAATCGAGGAAAGCGAAGAGCAGTTCCGCATGCTGGCGGAGTCCATCCCGCAGTTGGATTGGATGGCCAACCCGGACGGCTGGATCTACTGGTATAACCAGCGCTGGTACGAGTACACCGGGACCACTCCGGAGCAGATGCTGGGCTGGGGATGGCGGTCGGTGCACGACCCCGAGGTGCTGCCCAAGGTGATGGAGCGCTGGCAGGAATCAATTCGAACCGGTCAGCCGTTTGAGATGGTATTTCCGCTGCGCGGCGCCGACGGGCTGTTCCGGCCTTTCCTGACCCGCATGGTTCCGGTGCGCGATGCGGAGGGGAAGGTGGTGCGCTGGTTCGGCACCAACACCGACATTACCGCGCAGCAGCGCGCCGAAGATGCGCTACGCCAGAGTGAGGAGCGATTGCTGGCGGCGCTGGCCGCCTCCGATACCGGCACCTATCGCTGGGATCCGAGTACGGACACGTTCGTGGAATTCGATGAAAACCTGAAGCGTCTCTTCGGTTTGTCAGCAACCGCGGAAGTTCGCAGAACCGAAGATTTTGTCCGCCTCGTGCACGGCGACGATGTTCCCGATTTGCTGGCCGCGGTGGAACGCAGCCGCCACGGCGCCGATTTTGAAATGGAGTATCGGGTTGTGCTCCAGGACGGAAACATCCGCTGGCTCTACGACCGCGGCAAAATGGTGTGGAGAGATGGCAAGCCAGCCTATCTGGTGGGCGCCTGCACCGATGTGACCACGCGAAAGCGAGAGGAAATTTCGCGGGTGCGGCTGGCAGCCATCGTGGAATCGTCGGATGATGCCATCGTCAGCAAGGATTTGAACGGCATTGTCACCAGCTGGAATGCGGCGGCACGGCGGACATTCGGCTACACCGCCGAGGAGATGATGGGGCAGCCCATTTTGAAAATCATTCCTCCGGAGCTGCACCACGACGAGGTTCGCATCCTGGAAACGCTGCGCCGCGGCGAGCGCATTGATCACTTCGAAACCGTGCGCGTGACCAAGAGCGGGGAGCGCCTGGACGTTTCCCTGACCATCTCTCCGATTCGCGATGAGCACGGGCGAATTGTGGGCGCCGCCAAGATCGCGCGCGACATCACTCAGCGCAAGAAAACGGAAGACGCCCTGCGCATGAGCGACAAGCTGGCCACCACCGGACGGCTGGCAGCCACGGTGGCGCACGAGATCAACAATCCCCTGGAATCGGTGGTTAACCTGGTGTACCTGGCGAAGGGCCAAAAGGGACTGCCGGAAAATGTACGCGAATATCTGCGCGCCGCGGAAGAGGAACTGGACCGCGTTTCCCAGCTCACGCGCCAGGCGCTGGGCTTTTACCGGGAAAAGACTGCAGCCACCACCGTCCGGGTGGGCCCCATCATCTCGCAGCTGCGCACCGTGTTTTCTCCCAAGACCACCAACAAGCGCATTGATCTGCGGGTGGAAGTGGACCAGGATCCGGAAATTGTGGCGGTGCCCGGCGAACTGCGCCAGCTATTCGCCAATCTGCTGAGCAACAGCATTGACGCGGTACCTGTGGATGGAACCATCCGCGTCCGGGTGTCCCAGGTACGCGAGTTCAACCATGCCGGAAGGCCGGGAGCGCGAGTCACCATTGCCGACTCCGGACCGGGAATTGATCCGTTGCACCGCTCCCGAATTTTTGAGCCCTTCTTTACCACCAAGAAGGAAGTGGGAACTGGACTGGGACTGTGGGTCTCCAAGGGCATCGTGGAGAGGCACGGCGGAAACATCCGCTTGCGCAGCCGAACCACTCCCGGCAGAAGCGGGACAGTGTTTTCTGTTTTCCTGCCGACGGACACCGCGGAAGGGCACGGACGACGCGAAAGCGTACTGAAGGAAGCGGTCTAAAGCCTGTTCACCACAGAGGCCAAGAGAAATCAAATCAATAAATCACTTAATGTTGAAGATTTAGGGATTTGAGCTACCGTTCTGGCCGACAATCCTGGTATCGCACGCCGGATGCTTCAGGTCGAAAGTCCCTTCAGCATGACACTCCGTGAGCATGTGGTTTCAATCATCCATGGTTTTTCTCTCTGCCTCCGTGCCTCGGTGGTGAATTCTTGGTTCAATCCAGGTCGCGCCAGTTCGGGCCCACACCGATCTCCACCAGCAACGGCACGCTAAGTGGATGCACGTTTTCCATTTTGTCGCGCACCAGCTCGCGCATGGTTTCCACTTCTGCCTGCGGCACTTCGAACACCAGCTCGTCGTGCACCTGCAGCAGCATGCGCGACTTCAGCTTGCGGCGGCGCATGTCCCCGTCAATTGAGATCATGGCCAGCTTGATGAGGTCGGCGGCGGTCCCCTGCAGCGGGGTGTTCACCGCGGTGCGCTCGGCGAAACCGCGCATGTTCACATTCTTGCTGTTGATGTCAGGAATGGGGCGGACGCGGCCGAACAGTGTTTCCACCCGCTGCTCGCGCCGCGCCACCTCCAGCGTGCTGTCCAGAAAGTTCCGCACACCCTGGTATTTTTCGAAGTAGGCGTCAATGAACTGCCTGGCCTCGCTCTTCTCGATCCCGAGCTGCTGCGAGAGGCCGAAGGCGGAAAGCCCGTACACGATGCCGAAGTTCACGGCTTTGGCGCGGCGGCGATGCTCGGCTGTGATCATCATGGGGGGCACGCCGAACACTTCCTGCGCGGTGAGGGAGTGAATGTCGTCACCGCGGCGGAAGGCTTCGCTGAGCAGCGGGTCGCCGGAGAAGTGGGCAAGCAGGCGTAATTCGATCTGCGAGTAGTCGGCGGCCAGCAGCACGTGCCCAGGATCGGCGATGAAGGCGGCGCGAATTTCCTTGCCCAGTTCGGTGCGGATGGGAATGTTCTGCAGGTTGGGGTTGGCGGAGGAGAGCCGTCCTGTGGCCGTGCCGGTTTGCCCGAAAGTTGTGTGCAGACGCCGGGTGCAGGAGTTGAGCAACGCGGGCAGCGCATCCACGTAGGTGGATTTCAGCTTGGTTAGCTGGCGGTAGTCGAGCACCAGGCGCGGAACATCGTGGGTGAGCGCCAACCCCTCCAGGACATCCACCGCGGTGGAAACGGTTTTGCCTTTGCCGTACTTAACCGGCTTGGGCAGGTTCAGCTTGTTAAAGAGCACATCGCCGAGCTGCTTGGGCGAGTTGATGTTGAACTCGAAGCCCGCGAGCTCCCATATTTCCTTCTCCTTGGCACGGCAGTCGCGCTGCAGACGGATGGACATTTCGGCGAGCGCATCGCAATCAATTTTGACGCCGGTCTGCTCCATGCGGGCGAGTACCGGGACCAGGGGCAGGTCAATCTGCTGGTAAACCGGCATGAGGCCGGCATCTTCGACCTCCTGGCGCAAAGCGGCGGCGAGGCGACCGGTGAGGTCGGCGGCTTCGGCCAGCCCGCCAGAAACCTTCACATTGAAACGACGCAAAGCCACGTCTGCCAGGCGATGCGAGCTGTAGGTGGGGTCGAGCAGGTAGGAATAGAGCATAGGCTCATCGCGCACGCCGGCCAGAGCGTGCCCGCCAATGTCCTCCAGCGCGTGCACGGCGGCTTTGTAGTCGTGAATCGCTTTGGGCAGGTCGGGATCGGCCAGCGCTTTGAGCAGGGCCTGCGCCCCCGGACCATCGTCCAGGGAGACGGAAACCGCCTTGCCCGGCTGGGCGGAGATGGCGGCTTTATGATCCGGAGTGGGAGCAGCCGCCGGAGCGGCGCTGAAATCCAGCCTGCCGGTTCCACTCTCTTCCGGCTCTTGTTCCTCTTCTGGTGCAACTTCGACTGCTTCTGCCGTGGCCACCGCTACTGCCAGCACGGCGTCCTTCTTGACCGCCTTCAGCACCGTCTGAACTTCGGCAGCAGATTTCGCCTCACCGTACTCGGTCTCCGCGACTTCCACGCCGGAGATGAAGTCCTTGAGCAGGGTAGTGAATTCCAGCTCGGTGAACAACTTGCGGCAGGCTTCGGCGTCGGGCTCCTGGGCGCGCATGGCGTCCACGTCCAGCGTGACCGCGACATTGGTTTCAATCGTGACCAGCTTCTTGCTTTCCAGGACGGAATGGCGGTTGTGCTGCAACGATTCGCGGTAGGTCTTCTTCTCGACCTCGTCAGCGTGGTCCAGCGCCGCCTCCACGCTGCCAAAACGGCGAATCAGCTCCACCGAACCTTTGTCGCCAATGCCGGGCGCGCCGGGAATGTTGTCAATGGAGTCGCCGCGCAGGGCCATCACGTCCACCACCTTCTCCGGCGGCACGCCCAGCACTTCTTCCACCTTGGCACGGTCGCAGATCAGGTTGTCCTTGGGCGGGTTTAGCACGCAGATCCTGTCGTCTACCAGCTGCAGCATGTCCTTATCGCTGGAGACGACGTACACGGGATAGGACTGGGCTGCTGCCTGGCGCGCCAGCGTACCGATGACGTCATCGGCCTCGTAGCCCGGCATTTCCAGGATTGGAATGCGGTAGGCCTCGAGAGCGCGCCGGATGTAGGGCAACTGCTGCGCCAGGTCGCCCGGCATCTCCGCCCGCGTGGCCTTGTAGCCAGCGTAGGCCTGCTCCTGCCAGGTCTGGGTTTTTGAATCGAAGCGGCGCACCGAAGTGATGGCTGCGGCCTGCTGGTCGCGGAAGGTAGGCGCGGCCACGTCGAACACCGCCGCCAGGTATTCGGGGGCAAAGTCGTCGCGCAGTTTGCGCAGCATGTTGACGAAGACATAGGTGGCGGCGGTGGGTATGCCGGTGCGGGTAGACATGGGCCGCTGCCGCGCCATGGCGTGGTAGGCGCGGAAGATGAACGACATGGCGTCAATCAGGAAAATGCGGCCTTTGCCGGGAGCGCCCTGAGGTAGCTTCGGGGCGATGGGCGCCGGGGCAGTCGTGGACTGGGCAGCGGGTGCTTCAGTCACGGCGGTTGCCGTGTCGTCGTGCGAATTGGGCTTTTTACGAGGCAAGAAATCAGTTTAACAGCGTTGCCGACGGGATTTTGCTGTTAGCAGCTGGCTTATCCCACTCAAGCCAAAAGCGGGCTTGAGTGGGGCACCCCTGTAAGGATCACTCCACGAACATGCAGTCGCCGTAAGAGTAAAAGCGGTAGCGCTGCTCGACGGCGTGGCGGTAGGCGGCCAGCACGCGCTCGCGGCCGGCAAAAGCGCACACCAGCATCAGCAGGGTGGATTTAGGCAGGTGAAAATTGGTGAGCAGGGCGCCCACCACGCGAAACTGGTACCCGGGATAAATAAACAGGCCGGCCTCGCCGCTGCCGGCCTGCACGCGGCCGCCAGCAAGCCCGGCGGCATATTCCAGGGTGCGCACCGAGGTGGTGCCCACTGCAACCACGCGCCGTCCGCCTGCCAGCGCGGCATTGATCCGCTCCGCGGCCGGTGACGAGATGGAATACCACTCGCGGTGCAGCGTGTGCCGCTCTACCACTTCCGCATGTACGGGCTGAAACGTCCCCAGGCCGACGTGCAGAGTAACCTCTGCGGTTTCAATGCCGCGCTTCCGCAGGCGCTCGAAAATCTCGGGCGTGAAGTGCAGGCCGGCGGTGGGCGCAGCTACCGAGCCGCGCTCACGCGCATAAACCGTCTGGTAGCGCTCACGGTCGGCAGGCTGGTCGGGGCGGTCAATGTAGGGCGGCAGAGGCACATGGCCCAGGCGCTCGACTGAGCCAAGAAAGTCGGGGACGGGTTCAAAGCGAATGGTGCGCTCCCCGAAGCTGCCCCGGCTGACGACTTCTGCCTGAAGCTCCCGCTGTTCACCGAACCAGAGTCGCTCGCCCACCCCTATTTTTCGGCCGGGATGCACCAGGCATTCCCATACGTTGGGCGACGGAGAGACTTGCTTGGTGAGCAGAACTTCCACCCTGCCCTGCAAGAACTCACGAGCGGCCGGGTTTTGCTGGCTCACCGGCTGGGCCCGTGCCCCGGAACGATGGCCATAGAGCCGCGCCGGGAAGACGCGCGTGTTGTTGAGCACCAGCAGGTCGTCCGGTAGGAGCAGGTCAGGAAAGTCGCGGAAGCTGCGGTCCTGCCATTCGCCGGTCGCCCGGCGCAGATGCAGCAACCGGGAGGCGGCCCTGTCCAGCAAAGGCTCCTGGGCGATGAGCTCCGGCGGAAGGTGGTAATCAAAGTCGGAAACAAGCACATAACAGATTAACAAGGGGCATGGCCGCGATGCAGTCCGCCCAGGCCAGGCGCATGTTCCCTGGCAGGTGTTGAATGCGGCACGAAGTTGCCAGTGGTACCTTTCCGCAGCGGGCGCTCTAAACCGGCATTGCCGCTTCCCATTGCCTGCTGTACCATACAGCCACGTCCGGGCCGCAGTCCTCCCCGTTAAAATCGCAGGTCCCCATGATGAGCGAACGACAGCATCGGCAAGAAATCGTCCGCATCGGCCGAATGATCCACCAGCGTGGCTATGTGGCGGCCACCGACGGCAATCTCTCCGTGCGGCTAAGCAAGAACCGCATTCTGGTGACCCCGACCGCCATGTCCAAAGGGCTGATGAAGCCCTCAGACCTGATCGTGGTGGACAGCGAAGGCAAGAAGCTGCGCGGCAAGCGCGACGTTTCCAGCGAAATTGCCATGCACCTGCTGATTTACCGGTTGCGGCAGGACGTGAATGCCATCGTACACGCCCACCCACCCACGGCCACGGGCTATGCCGCCGCCGGCCAGCCGCTCAATCCCGCCCTGCTTTCGGAGGTGGTGATCGCGCTGGAGGACATTCCACTTGCCGACTACGGTTGTCCGGGCACCAGCGAGCTTTGCGACACGCTGGCTCCGCTGATTCCCCGCTACCAGGCCATCCTCATGTCCAACCATGGGGTGGTGACTTACGGCCCAGACCTGCTTTCCGCCTACATGCACATGGAGACGGTGGAGCATTTTGCCAAGGTGGCGCTGGTGGCCCACATGCTGGGGCGGCAGCACCTGCTCAGCGAAGAGGACATGCGCAAGCTGGCCGCGGCGCGCGAGAAGTACGGCAGCGGCAACCACTCACATGGAAACGGCGGCAGGGCGCCCGAAGCCAAGAGCAGCAACGGGAAAGAGACGGCGGCCGTCGGGCGCAAGCGGTAACCTGGTGCCTGGTTCCCAGTACCTGGTACCGTACCCACACGCTCTTTTCTTCATTCTGAAATCGCTCTCCACATACAACCAACACCGCAGAGGACCAGATGACCATTTGTTATCTGTCAAGCACGAGGTGCAACCCATATATTTGGCATGTGTTCTCATACTAGAACATAATTGGGAAGGAACACATAAATCATGATGATTGAATTGGAC
>DASSQB010000673.1:0-11456 GCA_035702725.1 Terriglobales bacterium
TCGGGCTCGAAGGAGGTCATGGCGCCGGTGGAGGACTGCACCGGAACCGGCGGTACCACCACCGTCTCTCCCTTCGCCAGCACTGCCGCCCCAGGGGTGTAATCCGGATCGCCAGCCCGCAAGTGGCGCTCTTCATGGCCCTTGCCCATGTTGTTGCTACGCAGGAGTTGTTCCGCGCGGCCCGCCGTTACCCAGCGCCCTTCCTTGGTGATGCCGATTGGGACTACCTCGTATTGCTCCTTATCAATGGCCTCAAGGACTGATGCCGCCGAGAGCAGCGAAACTTCGTGCTCGCCGCTGCGCCCGCCGAAAAGAATGCCGACCCGGATTTTTTTCATGAAAAGGGAACCTGCCCCCAGTCTGATTAATGTCGTGCTCCGAGTCAACGCCTGGAGGGTTCACAAAGGTATACGGGAGGGCATGGCCGGGCGGAAAACCCTTTTTCACCACAGAGACACGGAGGCACAAACCTCCGCGGCCTCTGCGTTGAAATAAAGAAAAATGCCAGTCGCGCTGAATACGCGGCTGGCAACTGAGAACTGAGAACTTTACGCCGGCGAATTTACCAGCACCTTCTCGCGCTCCACCTCGTCCTGGCGCTCCTCATGCGGCGTGGAGGGCAGGGCCAGGGCCAGCACCTCCTCAATAGTCTTCACGTAGTGAATATTGAGGTTTTCCAGTTGCTCGCCGGTCAGGTCCTCGATCACGTTGGTCTTGTTCTCCGCCGGCAGAATGATGTCGTGCACACCCGCCCGCTTGGCGGCCAGCGTTTTCTCCTTGATTCCGCCCACCGGCAGCACATTGCCGCTGAGCGTTATCTCGCCGGTCATCGCGGTGTAGGGCCGCACCCGCCGGTCGGTGAGCAGCGAGACCAGCGCGGTCACGATGGTCACGCCCGCCGAGGGCCCATCCTTGGGGATGGCGCCTGCCGGCACGTGGATGTGCAGGTCGTGATTGCTGAAGAAGTCCTCGCCAATGCCCAGCTCGCGCGCATTGGAGCGCACCCAGCTCAGCCCCGCCTGCATGGACTCCCGCATCACGTCCTGAATCTGGCCTGTGATCTTGAAGTCGCCCTTGCCCTTCATCTTAGTGGCTTCCACGAACAGGATGTCGCCGCCGGAAGGCGTCCACGCCAGCCCAACGGCCACGCCGCTGCGTTTGGTGCGCTCCGCGATTTCAGTATCCACGCGGATCTTTATGCCACCCAGGAATTCCTCAATTACCTCGCGCGTCACCTGCAGCTTTTCCGTTTTGCCCTCGGCCAGGCGCCGCGCCTGCTTGCGGCAAATGGTGCCGATATTGCGTTCCAGGTTGCGGACCCCGGCTTCACGCGTATAGTGGCGCACGATGAAGCTGATGGAATCGTTGCTGAACTCGATGTTGTCCTTGGTTATGCCGTTCTCGTCAATCTGACGGGGAATAAGGTACTGAAAAGCGATGTGCAGCTTTTCTTCCTCGGTGTAGCCCTGCAGCTCGATAATCTCCATGCGGTCGCGCAGTGGCTCGGCAACCGGATCGAGAATGTTTGCTGTAGTGATGAACAGCACCTTGGACAAGTCGAACGGCACATCCAGGTAGTTGTCGCGGAAAGTTGAGTTCTGCTCCGGGTCCAAAGCCTCCAGCAGCGCCGCTCCCGGGTCGCCGCGGAAGTCACGCCCTACCTTGTCAATTTCGTCCAGCATGAATACCGGGTCGTTGGTCTCAGCTCGGCGAATGCCCTGGATGATCTGCCCCGGCAAAGCGCCAATGTAGGTGCGCCGGTGGCCACGAATTTCTGCCTCGTCATGCACGCCACCCAGGGACAGGCGAACGAACTTCCGTCCCAGCGAGCGCGCAATGGACTTGCCCAGCGACGTCTTGCCCACGCCGGGAGGGCCAACGAAGCACAGGATCGGCCCTTTCATGGTGGGCTTCAGGCGCCGCACTGACAGATAGTCCAGGATGCGGTCCTTGACCTTGGTCAGGTCGTAATGGTCCGTGTCCAGGATTTCTTTGGCCTTCACAATGTCCACTTCCACCCCGGACGACTTGTTCCAGGGCAGCACCGCCAGCCATTCGATGTAGTTGCGCGTCACCGAGTAATCGGCGGCCATGGGCGACATGCGCGAAAGCCGCCCCAACTCCTTCAGGGCTTCTTTCTTTACCTCGTCGGGCATGCCCGCGGCTTCAATCTTCTGCCGCAGTTCTTCCGTATCGCGGGCGTTTTCATCCTGTTCGCCCAGTTCTTTCTGGATGGCCTTCATCTGCTCGCGCAGGTAGTATTCGCGCTGCGTCTGTTGCACCCGATCCTGCACTTCCGACTGGATCTTGTTGCGCAACTGCTGCACCTCCAGCTCCTTGGCCAGGTGCTGGTTAATCTTTTCCAGCCGCGTGCGCACGTCCGGCGTTTCCAGCACGTCCTGCTTGTCGGTGGTGGAAAGCGATGGCAGCGAGCTGGCAATGAAGTCCACCAACCGCCCCGCTTCCTCGATGTTCATCGCTACCGTGGAAAGCTCATCGGACAGCGTAGGAGAGCCAGCCACAATCTGCTGGAACAGCGTCAGCACGTTGCGCTGAAGCGCCTCTTGCTGCGCGTCCTTGGGGCCGACGACGTCCGGCACGGTATCCACCAGCGCCCGCATATAAGGCGTGAGCTGGGTAAATTCCCTCAACATCACCCGATCCAGACCTTCGGCGAACACAAACAGGCTCTGGTTGGGCATTTTTACGACTTTATGAACAATGGCTACGGTGCCCAGGTTGAACAGGTCCGTGGGCTGCGGATTATCAATGCGCGCTTCACGCTGCGCTACCACAACAATCGTCTTGTCCTCGCCGAGGGAGTTAATCAGGTTAACGGAACTCTCCCGGCCCACGGTCAGGGGGAGAACTGCATGCGGGAACAAGACCGTGTCCCGTACCGGCAAAACCGGTAAAGGTCTATTCGTTTGTTCCGTTTCGCGAGGATTTCCTTCTGTGCGCTCGGGCTGCGCCTGGTTCGCCATATTGCTCCTTGAGTGAACCTTACTCAACTTTGGATGACCCCATTGAGCCGAAGGATTCACGCCCCACCGGGTTCGAACCCAATTTGCTGAGAATAGTGGCGCACAAATTGTAAGCCCGATGACTGGGTCCTTCAATGTGACGAAAGGCACTCAGCTTTGTAACAAGTAAAAAAGCCCGACAACCTGCCGCCACCCTCTGCCTTCCCACTACAAAGAAGCCGTTTATCGGTGGATGGTGTTCACAAAATGCTTTGGATCATCTTTCTCGGCATACTGACCCTTTGGCTGCTGTTCGTCATCAGCAGTTGGACCCTCGGTGGTTTCTTGAATGTGCTGCTGTTGTTCGCGGTGGCCGCCTTTGCTTTCCAGGTGCTCACCCATCGCGACACGCCCGCCTAGTCCTGAGAGCATTTTTCCAGTAACACACCTCGGGCCAACTGGCGCCATCGAACGTCGAAATCACGTTTTTATCATGCTCTGAGGAGGGCATTAACCGTGGACAAAGACAGAATCAAAGGCAAGGCGAAGGACGTGGCAGGCCGGGTTCAGCGCCAGGCCGGGGAGTGGACCGGCGACGAGGAGAACCAGGCGGAGGGCGCTGCCAAGCAGGTTGAGGGCAAAGTACAGAACGCCTGGGGCCAGATTAAGGACGCGGGCAGAAAAGCAGCCGACGATGCCAAGGCCGACGCCGAGGCTCGCCGCAGAGAACGCGAGCGCAGGGAAAAGGACGAGGACGCAGGCTGAGATTCGCTCGCTTTGCTTTCAGGGGCGCCCTTCCCGGGGCGCCCCCACGGCCCGTTCGTTCGTAACGCGCCAGCTTTCGCCGGCTTGTCTTGCGGCGCCCCGCCGAGAGTGGTCCGTGTCTAGGCCTTTTCGATGATCAAGCTCCCGCTTCCGTCCACCCGGAACCGGAATCCCGGGGGCACTACCGTTGTCGCTCCATACTCCACCACAATGGCTGGACCTCGATACGTCCGGCGTAAGGCCAGCGTGCCGCGCTCATAGAGCGGCGTTGCAACCATCCTGACGTTGAATATCGCTTGCCGTCGTTCCGTTTTCTTGCCCGGGGTCGTCCTCACAGCCGCTGCGGGCGCCTTGGGACCGGGGAGCCGTGCCCGCAGCCTCAGAGTGACAATCTCCACTTCTCGCTCCGGCCGGCTGTAGCCATACCGGCGCTGATGCTCCTGGTGAAATGCAGACAGCGCGTTTCCCGTAAAGGGCACGTTCAGTTCGTATCCCTGGCCGCGATAGCGCATGTCCAGGCGGCGCTCAAACCGTGGCGCGCCGGGCCAATGTTCCGCGAGAAACGCGGCCCGCGCCTCCCCCTCAAAAGCTTCAAACTGCCGCCGCAAATCCGCCTCCGGCAGCCTGCGCAAGGCACGCCACAGCACAGTGCGCGAGTAATCCTTCACAATGTCGCTCACCAGGATGCCGTAGGCGGAAAGCGCCCCGGGCAGCGGCGGCAGCAGCACCCGCGGAATGCCCAGCGCCGCCGCCAGTTCGCACGCATGCATCCCACCCGCCCCGCCAAAGGCCACCAGCGTGAAGTCGCGCGGATCGTAGCCGCGCTCTATGGAGACCACCCGCATCGCCTTCTCCATGGTCGCGTTTACTACGCGGACCACCCCGGCAGCGAACTCCTCCACGCTCAACGGAGACCGATTCTTATGCAGCCAGCTCTTTACCACCCGCCGAGTGCGCTCGGCGTCCAAAACGAACTCACCGCCCAGAAATTTGTCTGCCGGCAGGCGTCCCAGCAGCAGGTTGGCGTCGGTAACCGTGGGCTCCTCGCCCTTGCCGTAGCAGATAGGCCCAGGGTCGGCGCCCGCCGAAAGCGGCCCTACGCGCAGCGCCCCACCCGCGTCAAAGCGCGCTATGGAGCCCCCGCCCGCGCCCACGGTGTGAATGTCGAGCATGGGCACGCGCACCGGCAGGCCCGCGACCTCAGCTTCGTTGCTGGCGCGCGGTTCGCCCTCAACCAGGGCCACGTCGGTGGAGGTACCGCCCATGTCGAAGGAAATGATGCGTTCAAAGCCGCTGCGCCGGGCCACCGCCGCCGCCCCCACTACTCCTCCTGCCGGACCGGATAGCACGGTGCGCACCGGTTCTGCCGCCGCTGCCGCCAGCGAGGTGATGCCCCCGCTCGACTGCATGATGAAAACCGCCGCTTTGCCGCGTTTGGCTGCCAGCCGTCCGCCCAGGTTTTCCAGGTAGCGCTGCATCAGCGGCTGCAGGTAAGCATTCACCACTACCGTGCTGGCCCGCTCATATTCGCGGAACTCGGGCAGCACCACGTGTGCCAGCGAGAGTGGAACCTGATTCTTCGCGTTGCTCAGCCCTTTCAGCGCCTCCGCTACCGCGCGCTCGTTTTTCGGGTTGACGAACGAGAATAACAGCGAGACGGCGACCGACTCCGCACCTGACTCCTTCACCGCCTGCCGCAGCCGGCGCAATTCAGCTTCATCGGGCCGCTCCAGCACCTGGCCGTCGCACGCGGTCCGTTCCCCGACCCCGAAGCGCAGCCCCGGAGGTACCAGAGGCTCCACTGGATCAAAAAAGAAGTCGTAGAGTTTGGGCCGCGCCTGCCGCCCGATCTGAATGGAATCTTCGAAGCCCTCGGTGGTCACAAAGGCCACACGCGCGCCCCGCCGCTGCAGCAGCGAATTAGTGCCCACCGTGGTACCGTGCAGCAGCACCAGCGCGGAACCCAGACCTGTTCGCTCCACTGCCTGCGCGATGGCCTGCGAAGGATCGTCTGGGGTGGAGAACACCTTGAGCATCCGCAGGCCGCCGTTCTCCACCCATACGCAGTCGGTAAACGTACCACCCGTATCCACCGCTATCCGCGCTGGTGCTTGCGCTTTTCTGGCGAGGTTCCGCGGAGTTGTCTTGCGTCTGTCCTTCTGGCCTGCCATAGGGAATAGTCAATGTACCATCAGCGCCCAGGCTTGCCTGGTGATGGCGGTGGCGGAGTTTCGGAGGCAATACGGATGTTGCTGGCGCTGCTGCGAGTCAGCCAGGCAGCTATCCAGCTCTACTGCAAAAAGCTCCGGCCGGCGACCCGAGGTGACGGAGCAGGTTAGCCTCGGTTCCCGGCCGGAATCGCGGTGGTTGCGAGTGCCGCGATGTTGCGCTACTGGCAACGTGAGAGGCACCGGCTGCCTTTGGGGTTGCCTGGGTATATCTGTAGATATCACTCACTATCACCCAGGATTCTGTTGGGATGCTGCCCCTGTTCCGTTACAATGCTCCCCGCCGCCCGTGGCGGCCGCAAGGAGCCCGCCGATGGCCGCCACCCCTGCCCAATCCCGCCTGCTCATCCTGCACACCCGGGTCGAACCCGAGGCTGTCGTGGTCGAGTGCCGCGGGCGCCTGGTGCGCGAGGCGACCGACCAGCTTCGCCAGACCGTTAGGCCCCTCATTTCCGAAAACAAGTGCGTGGTTCTCGACCTTACGGCTCTGGCGCACATGGATAGTTCCGGTCTGGGAACTCTGGTGAGCCTCTATGTCTCCGCCAAGACTGCCGGCTGCCAGTTGCAGCTCATCAACCTCAACCAGCGCATTCGCCAGCTCCTGGGCATGACCCACCTGCTTTCCGCCTTCGAGGCCTGCGGGAAATACATGATCAAGATGTGAGGCGGGTAACCTGTAACCGGTCAGGCAGGACTTCACACGTTTCAAGGTTTCCCAGGTTTCAAAGTTTCCAGGTTCCAGAGTGTCCGCTCTAATGCGAAACCTGGCTCCCACCAAAACTTTGAAACTTGCTCCGCAGGGCCCGAAGTCTAGGTACTCCCTGCCGCCTTCAGCCTTTTTCCCAGCAACAGCGCATCCAGGTCGTTCTTGTAGTAGCGCGGAATGGTCTTGATGAGCTCGTAACCGTGGCGCTTGTAGAAGGCGATGGCGGGCGCGTTGTTGACCGCGGTCTCGAGGAAAACGTGCCGGCTGCCGCCCCCGCGCAAACGCTCCTCGGCTGCCTCGAGCAGCGCCGTTCCCACGCGGTGCCGCCGTGCCTCTGGCCGCACGTCAATGGTGATAATGTGCCCCGCTCCGCGCGCGCTCCCCTCACCGACCAGGAAGCCCAGAATGCCCCGGTCGGTCTCAGCGGTTGCCGCCGTGGGACCCGCCCCGTCGCTTTCCGCCACCAGCGTGAAGGCGCGGGGCCGCCGCATATAAAAGGCCAGTTCAATACGCGTGTAGGAAATGCCCGCCGGACAACACTCCTGGTCAATGGCCCACAACTGTTCGAAGTCTTCCTTGCGGAATTGGCGGATAAGGAAGCCCACCCGGCCATTGTAGTGGGCCGGGCGGAGGCTTAGAACATGGCGGCGGAAGCGCCGGTAGCCAGCTCGTGCAGCGCCTCAAACAGCTGCGCTGCACCTTCGCCGTTCAGGTCGAGCGACTTCAGGGGCAGGGTGGCGGAGAAATGCGGGCTGCGGCGGCGAAACTCCACCCGCTCGAAGTTGCAGTCGCGGGAGGCCAGCAGGCCGTGCATCATGTTGGTTAAGTCCTGCTGCCAGTCTCCCCGCGTGGTCAGCACCACAGGGCCGGTGCGCACCAGGACCAGGGAATCCGAATGTTGGATACGGCTTGCCTCGCGCTTGCGCCAGCGGTAATTACGCACTTGCAGGTTGAAGGCGGGAGGACAGGCCAGGTCGGCCTCGAAAGTAAGCGCTTCCTGCTGCCCGCGCCAGCGACTGAGCAACCAGCTCACCGGCATCTCCCGCGGCAACAACTGCACCTTCATGTGGGCTTCGCGAAAATCTTCGGCGGAGAACTGCAGCCGCAGGTGAAAACAGGAGGGGCTGACCCAGCGCACGCACGCCACCATCCCTTCACGCCCGCTGGCAGCACACATCCAGTGCAACAACTTCTGCGCTTTCTTGCGGTTATAGCGCAGGAACCCGAGATACCAGATGGTTACCAGGACGAGGGCGATCAGCACATCCGCGGCGGCAGCCCATGCCTGCATCATTACAACAGATGCCGGGCGTCAGCCTTTCAGATGTCAATCCCGCTATAAAGGAATTTTCGGCCCGACACCGCAGGGGCACCGCGGGAGCCAAACACAAGGTCCCTCGGCTCGGGCTTCTCGCGCAAGCTCGCGGCGCCCTCGCTCGGGATGACAGATCAGACGAGAAACTGAGTGGACAGTTACGCAGCCATCAATAGCCCTGCCAGCCTACTGTTCGCTGGGCAGCGGTAGCGGCTGGGCCAGCGACAGCGCCTGTAACACCCTGATAACCGGCCACGCCGGATCAAATTCTCCGCGCTTCATGCTCAGCTTGGACGACGCCGGATACTGATGATGGTTGTTGTGCAGCCCTTCGCCGCTGGAGAACCAGGCCACCAGTCGCAGATTGGTGGCAGTGTTCTGAAAATTCTTATACCCGATGGCATGGCATGCGCCGTTGATGACTGCGTTCATGCCGATATATGCCGCGCCCTGCACAATGAATGTCGCCACGCCAATCACCGGCCCGGCCCATCCGCCCTGAATGGCCCAGAACAGCGCCACGAACATGGCCAGCCCCACTCCCAGCCCAACGGAACCCCGCCCCAGCAGCGCTTCCACCCGCGTGCGCGGAATGTCGCGCGTGTACTTCTCGATTACCTCCGGCTTTTTGGCCTCGCGCGCGTAGTAAAAGGCGTTAAGGAACAACACCTTCCACAGCCCCACCAGGTACGGGCTGTGCGGATCGCCTTCTTCGTCGGTGAAGTGGTGGTGCTTGCGGTGAACCGCCACCCACTCCCGCATATTGATGCCGGTAAAAAGCCACAGCTCGATGCGCATCAGCATGGCCACCGCGGGATGCAGCCGCAGCCCTTTGTGGGCCATGGCCCGATGCAGATAAATGGTGGTGCAGAAACCCGAGGCCTGCATTACTGCGAAAACCGCAACCAAGGCAATAAGAATAGTCGTCAGCATGCTCTACTTTCTGAACTGGATTGGGAAGGAATGTTCCCGACTGCAAACGAAATGGAGGCTTCCTTAATTGTAACGAATTCTCCGGCCCGCTGGCGCTTCCAAAGTACGATTTTTAGGCCATGTACCTCAGGCGGAAGTGCCTTTAACCTCAACACCAGCCCACTTTTCCAGCAGCGACAGCGTGGCCGCATAGTCCAGGTCCGCCTGTCCCTCGTCGGTGGCGATTTCGTAAATTTCCTCTACCGTCTCCAGCGCCGGCAGCTTGACCCGCATTTCCCTGGCCGCATCCAGCATCAGGTGAATGTCCTTGTGCATGAGGCGGAGGGGAAAGTTGGGCGTGAAGTCGCGTTTCATCACGAAAGGCGCCTTGTACTCCACCACTCCCGAACGCACCATGGAGGCGTTGATCAACTCCAGCAGCCTCTCCATGTTGACCCCAAGCTTGGTGGCCAGGGTCAAAGCTTCGGCGAAACCTTCGTAGGTGAGCGCGATGATCAGGTTCATGGCCAGCTTGGCCGACTGCCCTTTTCCAGTCTCGCCCACCCGCACCATCAGCTTGCCCATGGCGGCAAACAGGGGCTTCAGCCGGTCCACGGTTTCTTCCGCTCCCCCCACAATAAAAATCAGCTGCCCGCCTTCTGCCCCGATCTTGGAGCCGGTCATCGGCGCATCAACATAGTCGCCTCCCTTGGCCCGGATGCGCTCCGCAAAACGCAGCGTGGCGGAAGGCGAAATGGTGCTCGAATCCACTACCACCGCGCCCGCCTCCAGCCCTTTCTCCACACCCTCAGGCCCGAACAGCACCTGCTCCACCGCATCGGTATCTGAGACGCACATCCACACCACTTCCGCGCCCCGCGCCGCTTCTCCCGGAGTAGCCGCCGCCCGGGCGCCTTCCACTTCTTTCCCCGAACTCCGGTTCCAAGTGCTGACTTCGTGGCCCGCTTTGACCAGATTGGCCGCCATCGGACGGCCCATGATGCCTAACCCCAGGAATGCCACGCGCATATGAGTCCTCTCTCTGCCTGCGATTAGAAATGACGGTTATCCACGTGGTCAAGCAACCGCGGCCAGGATTCCTCTAGAATGGTAAGCAACAGAACGCAATTAGCGCGGCAATGTTAAGTGGCAGAGGCCGAAAGCTCGGCTCGCCTTGCATCGCAGGTGAATGTAGCAGCGTCTAACTTCTTACATGCTGAATTTGACCCTCAGGCGTCGCGCGCGGCAGTTCACGCGGCTGGTGCGCCACTCCGCGGTCACACCGCGCACCGGCAGCACGCACAAACCGGTCTTGGCCAGCGATGGCCAACTGGGACTCACCTTTATCGGCCATTCCAGCTTTTTCCTGCAGATAGCCGGGCAGCGCGTCCTGGTGGATCCCAATTTTGCCCGCTGGCTGTTCGTGCTCAAGCGCCTGCGCCGCCCCGGCCTGCAGATCCGCGACCTGCCGCCCATTGACGTGGTAATGGTTACCCACGCTCATTTCGACCACCTGCACCGGCCATCGCTGCGCGCCATCGCACGGGCCACCCGGCGCCGCCGTGGCTCCGGGCCGGTCATCGTCATTCCCAGCCACGTGCACGACCTGGTCGCCGACCTGGGCTTCAGCAAAATTGTGGAACTGGACTGGTGGCAGCAATACCGCCACAGTGGTCTCACCGTCAGCAGCGTGCCTTCGCGCCATTGGGGCGCGCGCATTATCAAGGACGCGCACCGCGGCTACGGCGGTTACGTTCTTGAAGGCAAACACCACTCCGTCTACCACGCCGGCGACACCGCCTATTTTTCCGGCTTCCGCGAAATTGGCCGCAAGTTTGGTCCTGAGCTGGCGCTGCTTCCCATCGGCGCCTACAACCCGCCCGCCTTCCGCAACGTGCACGCCAGCCCGGCAGACGCGGTGCGCGCTTTTCTCGACCTGCGCTCCCGCTGGATGGTGCCCATGCACTACGGCACCTTCCGCCTCTCCCACGAGCCCATAGACGAGCCCCTGCAGCTGCTGGAGAAGGAAGCCCAGGCGGCGGGCGTTCTCGACCGCGTTCTGATTCTGGAAGAAGGCGTGACGAAGTTCTTTTAATTGACGATTTACGATTGAATGATTGACGACTGCTGGGCGAACCGCCGCTGGTAAATCGTAAATCTACAATGGTCAATTCCTCAATACGCCAGCAAGACTCGCAAGTCCCGCAGATTGTTCCCTGTCGGCCCCGTCACAATCGCATCCCCCAGCGCCTCAAAAAACGGGAACGCATCGAACCTCGCCAGGGCCGCCGCCGCATCCCTTCCTTTCGCCCCTGCCCCCGCCACGGTGGCGCCATCTACCACGGCTCCCGTCGCTGGGCTGTTGCCGTCAATACCGTCGGTGCCTGCGCTCAGGATGGTGATGTTCTCGCCGGCGATTTTCTGCGCGCAATAAAGCGCGAACTGCTGGTTGCGCCCGCCCTGGCCGCCATTCTGGACACGCACCGTAACCTCTCCCCCGGAAATCAGGCACACACGGGAAACGCCCTGGCGTAACTCGCGCAAACGGCCCAACAGATAGTCAGCAG
>DASSQB010000674.1:0-11607 GCA_035702725.1 Terriglobales bacterium
GCCTGCCTCGATGGCCAGCTTGGGAAGGTCCGCAGGCAGCACCTGCTTGCGGTAATCCGGCGGCTGCTCGTCGAACAGTTCCCAACAAGGCATGGAAACTACGCGGACGGCAATCTTCTGTTTGGCTAGTTCCTCGCGCGCAGCCAGCGCCAGTTGCACCTCGGAACCGGTGGCGATAAGCACAATTTGCGGCTTGCCGCCTTCGGCTTCGGCCAGCACGTAAGCGCCTTTGGTCACACCTTCACGAATGGGATAGCGCTGCGCATCCAGCACCGGTATCTTCTGCCTCGTCAAGGCCATGGCCATCGGACGCTGGCGCTGAATGGCGATACGCCAGGCTTCCACAGTTTCATTCGCATCCCCCGGCCGCATCACGGTCATGTTGGGCATGGCGCGCAAGCTCATCAGGTGTTCGATGGGCTCATGCGTCGGCCCGTCCTCGCCCAGCCCGATGCTGTCGTGGGTGAACACAAACAATGAGTGAGTGTTCATCAGAGCCGCCAGGCGGATGGAGCCACGCATGTAATCCGAAAATATTAAGAACGTCGAGCCATAAGGAATTATTCCACCGTGCAGTGCCATTCCGTTTACGATGGCGCCCATACCGTGCTCACGCACACCAAAATGGAGGTTGCGCCCACCGTCGCTACCCATGCCGATGTCACCATAACCGGTGAGCGTGGTCTTAGTGGAGGGCGCCAGGTCGGCGGACCCGCCCACCAGCGACTGCACATGACCCGCGAGAGCATTCATGGCTTTGCCGGAAGCATCGCGCGTGGCCATGCCCTTGGGATCGGCTGGGAAAACGGGCAGGTCGGCGTCCCATCCCTGGGGCAGTTTGACGGAAATCATGCCTTGCAGGTCCTGGGCCAGCTTGGCATAGCGGCCGCGATATTCCTCGAAGCGGTCTTTCCACGCCGCTTCCAGTTCCTCGCCGCGCGGTATGGCTGCGCGGAAGTGGGCCAGCGCGGCCTCGGGGACGTAGAAGTCGGGCTGCAGCGGCCAGCCCAGTTTTTCTTTGGTAGCCTTCACATTTTCCGGCCCCATGGCCTCGCCGTGCACGGCCGCGGTGTCCTGGAGCGGGCTGCCATAACCGATGTGATTGCGCACCGAGATGAGCGAAGGTTGGTCCTCATGCGCCTGGGCCAGACGAATAGCGGCCTCCACTGCATCCAGATCATTGCCGTCGGGCACCGTCTGCACGTGCCAGTGATAAGCGCGGAAACGGTCAACTACGCTCTCCGTAAACGCCAGATCCGTGGAGCCTTCAATGGAGATGTGATTGTTGTCGTAAAGGTAGATCAGCTTTCCGAGCTTGAGTGTCCCGGCCAGTGATGCCGCCTCCGCGGAAATGCCCTCCATCAGATCGCCATCGGAAACGATGGCGTAGGTGTAATGGTCCACCACTCCCAGTTCTTCCTTGTTGAAGCAGCCCGCCAGGTGCGCCTCGGCCAGCGCCATGCCCACACCCATGCCGAAGCCCTGCCCCAGCGGGCCGGTGGTGGCCTCGATGCCGCGGTCAATGTTGTACTCGGGGTGGCCGGGAGTTTCGCTGCCGAATTGGCGGAACTGTTTCAACTGCTCCATCGGCATGTCGTAGCCATAGAGGTGCAACAGCGCGTAGAGCATGGCGCACCCGTGTCCGGCCGAAAGAACGAAGCGGTCGCGGTTGAACCAGCGCGGGTTGCGCGGGTTGTGGCGCAAAAAGCGATCCCAAAGCACATAGGCCATGGGGGCTGCGCCCAGCGGCAGCCCGGGGTGGCCGGAGCGCGCTTTTTCTACCTGGTCGAGCGCCAGCATGCGGATGGTGTTCACGCACAGGCGATCCAGTTCGCCACCCTTAGGCTGGCCCTGGGAGATGGCGCCTTCCTGCTCAGTAGCCGGCAAATTCTTCAGTCCGGATGTCATCCTCGTCCACCTTTGTGTCCAGCAGCATTTTGCGCATGGCGGCCACCATGGCGGGAGGCCCCGCCAAATAATAAATGGGTCCGTTCAGATTGTTCAGGTATTTGATGAGCATAGTGTGGTCAACATAGCCCCGCTCACCCTCCCAGGACCGCTTGGATTTTTCCATCGCGGTCATGGTGGGAATGAAGTGGTAGTTGGGGTTCTCCTTCTCCAGGCGGCGGAGAAAGTCGAGAAAAGGGGCGTCTTCGGGCCGGTGATTCGAGTAGAAGAGGTAGAGCGGGTGCGGCAGACGGTCGTGTGCGGCCTGGGCAACGATGCTCATAAAAGGAGTGATGCCGATACCGCCCGCCAGGAATGCTGCCGGCTTGCTGGAATTTTTGTGCAGGGTGAAGGAGCCCATGGGACCGTCAATTTTCATCTCTGTGCCCAGGGGAATGGATTTCAGGCTGCGCTTGAAAGCCGTGTCGCGCATGCGGGTGGCAAACATCAATTCTTTTTCGTGAGGCGGGCTGACAATAGAAAAAGTGCGAATGTTCCCTTCCTCGTCTGTTTCCGGCGGGTTCAGCATGGTCATGTCTACTGCCTGCCCGCCCTGGAAATCGAAGCCCGCCGGCTTCTCGAAGCGGAAGGCCATGGTGCCCTCGGCAACCTGCTCGCGGGATTTGAGCTTACTCTGGTATACAGGCATTATGTTGTTCCTGGCAGCCCGTCCTGCCGCAAAGGGGGAGGTGCTACACGCCCTCCGATTGCTCTTTGATTAAGCGACCCCCATCATGGTTACATTTTGCGAGTTGCCGGCGCTGAAGCAGGGTTCCGCGCTATTTATGTTGGCCGGCGCGCGCTTGCGAACCTTCTATGATACATCGCAACGCGACGCCATTCTACGAAGCCGCTTTCCTATCGTGTTACGATATTAATCTTCCCACAGGAGAAGGAGGTCAACGGCCATGATTCAACTGAAACGCGCTTATGAGCCCGCGAGCAAAACTGACGGCACTCGTTATCTGGTTGAGCGGTTGTGGCCGCGCGGCGTGAAAAAAGAGTTGCTGCCGGTGGAAGGCTGGCTCAAAGACTTGGCTCCCAGCACCGAACTGCGGAAATGGTTCTCGCACGATCCGGCCAGGTGGGCCGAGTTCCGCCGCCGCTATTTCGCAGAACTCAAGGCCAATCCCCAAGCCTGGGAGCCTCTGCTCGCCGCCGCCCGCCGCGGCCGCGTCACCCTGGTTTACAGTTCGCACGACTCCGAGCACAATAATGCGGTTGCCCTGAAGGAATTCCTGCAACAACGTCTGGGCAAGAAGGCAGCCTGAAACCGCATGGCGTCAACAGATCGCGTTCAACTGGTAATTGCTGACGTGGACGGCACCCTGGTCACCCAGGACAAGGTGCTCACCGAGCGTGCCCGCGAAGCAGTGCGCAAACTGCTGGCTGCGGGCATCGCCTTCACCATCACCAGCGGCCGGCCGCCGATGGGCATGAAGATGCTGATCGAGCCGCTGGGGCTGAAGGATCCCATCGCCGCCTTCAACGGTGGAGTGATCGTGAGCCCCAGCTTTTCCGCGCTCCAGCAGCATTTGCTGCCCCAGGCCGCAGCCCAGAGTGCTTGTGAAATCATTGTCCAGCACGGGCTCGACGTCTGGCTCTACACCGGCGAGGACTGGTTTGTGCGCAAGCGACAGGCGCCGCACGTGGACCGCGAAGAATGGACAGTGAAGTTCCCGCCCAAGGTAGCGACCAGTTATGACGGGCTGCTTGGTCAAACGGCCAAACTGGTGGGCGTGAGCGACGACTACGCCGCAGTGGCCAGATGCGAGCAGGATGTGCAAAAGCAGTGCGGCGCCCAGGTTTCCGCCTCACGCTCCCAGCCTTACTATCTGGACGTAACCCATCCGCAGGCCAACAAGGGCGAGGTTGTAACCGCGCTTTCACAGATGCTCAAGATTCCGCCGGAAAAGATCGCCACCATCGGCGATGGGCCCAACGACGTGCTCATGTTCCGGCGCAGCGGCATCAGCATTGCCATGGGCAACGCCAGCGAGGAGGTCAAGAAGGCGGCAAAGTTCGTGACCGCCTCCAACCAGGAAGAAGGCTTCGCCCAGGCCATGGAGAACCTGATCCTGCAAGAACCTTCACGAAAAGCCGTTTAAAATCCGCATCTTCAATCTGGTCTGCGGGGTGGTGGAACAAATTTGGGGGTATAATCTCCGCCACTCATGACGTTGGCTCGCAGTACGAAAGTTGGGCCATATGAGATCATTGCGCCGCTGGGCGCGGGCGGAATGGGCGAAGTGTATCGCGCCCGTGACACTCGTCTGGGCCGCGAAGTGGCGCTGAAGGTCCTGCCGGAGGCTTTTGCCCGCGACGCCGAGCGCATGATTCGCTTCGAGCGTGAAGCCAAGGTACTCGCCTCACTTAACCATCCCAACATTGCCGCTATCTACGGCCTGGAGGAATCGCACAGCTCTTCGGCGCTGGTGATAGAACTGGTCGAAGGGCCGACGCTGGGTGAACGCATCGGGCAGGGACCGCTTCCTCTCGAGGACGCCCTGGCCATAGCGGCGCAAATTGCTGAAGCCGTGGAGTATGCGCATGAGCGCGGGATTGTTCATCGCGATCTGAAGCCCGCCAACATCAAGCTCACAACCGATGGCAAGGTCAAAGTGCTGGACTTCGGCTTGGCCAAGGCGCTGGAAGGCGAAACCGCGCAGGAAGAATTGCAGAACTCGCCCACACTCACCGCCGTGGCCACCCAGGCCGGCGTATTGCTGGGCACGGCAGCCTATATGTCGCCGGAGCAGGCGCGCGGCAAGAAGGTGGATCGCCGCGCCGACATTTGGTCCTTTGGCGGCATATTGTATGAGATGCTGGCAGGTCAAGCCGTATTTGGTGGTGAAACAACCTCGGACACCGTTGCCTCTGTCATTCGTGCCGAGCCTGACTGGTCTGCACTCCCAGCCTCCACTCCGCCGCGCATCCGCGAACTCCTGCGCCGCTGCCTGCAGAAAGATCCCCGGCAGCGCCTGCAGGCAATCGGCGAGGCTCGTATCGCCATTGAGGAGGCCCGGTCCGGCTCACCTGTGCCTGACGCTTCGGCCGTGGCTGTGGCTACGCCATCATTGTGGCAGAGCGGAACTGCCTGGCTCGCACTGGGACTTGCTCTCGGGGCAGTCAGTGCCGGGGTCATCGCCTGGTATTTACATCCTGCTCCCGCCCGGCCACCGGTCACCCGTTTCGCATTCGCTTTTAACTCGCCCGGCGGCCAATCCCCTGCGTCCGCAGGTTTCCCCATGAGAGACTTCCCCGCCGTGGCTATCTCTCCCGATGGCAGCGAGGTGGCTTACGTGGGGAGCAGCGGGGAGAAAACGCAGGTTTATCTGCGGCCCATGGACCGCCTGGAGGCGCAGGCGGTGCCCGGTTCGGAAAATGCCACCACCCCATTTTTCTCGCCCGACAGCCAATGGATTGGCTTCTTCGCCGACGGCAAGCTCAAGAAGGCGTCCATTCATGGGGGCCAAACCGAGACCCTCTGCGACGCCCCCATCAATCGTGGCGCCACCTGGGGCCCGGACAACACTATTGTTTTTGCTCCCAACATTTTCGGCGGCCTGATGCGCGTCTCCGCCGCCGGCGGCACACCCGTGGTCGTCACCACTCCGGACCTCAAAAAAGCAGGAGAGCTCACTCATCGCTGGCCGGAATTCCTCCCCGGAGGAAAGGCCATCGTGTTTGTGATTGCGACCGCCCAGGACGTCGGCTTTTTCACCCAGTCGGAGATTGCGGTCGAGCGTCTGGACACCCACGAAAAGAAAATTCTGCCCATTCGCGGCACTTATCCGCTCTATTCCCTGACGGGACATCTGCTGTTCGCGCGCGAAGGACGTCTGTTCGCGGTGCCCTTCGACGTGAATCGCTTGCAAGTGACGGGCCAGCCGTTTCCGGTCCTCGACCGGGTGAGGACCTCTGCGAACAGTGGTGCGACCAATTTTGTGGTTTCAACCACCGGGGCTCTGGCGTACTTGCCCGACAATCCCTCGGTGCTCCAGGGGTCCCTGGTCTGGGTGGATCGGCGCGACCAGGTAAAGGCGCTCCCCCCTTCGGCGCGCTTCTATGGCTCGGCTCAATTGTCGCCCGACGGAAACCGCGTGGCGCTCTCCATCTTCTCCGGCAACAACTCCGACATTTGGGTCTATGACATCCGCCTTGGCACCCTCACACGCTTGACCTTCGACGAACACAGCTTTGCCCCAGTCTGGTCTCCCGACGGTAGGAAGATCATATTCGCCAGTACCCGCCAGACGGGCCCGGGGATGCTTCTGAAAACCGCGGACGGCAGCGGCGCTGAAGAATTTCTGGCCTCTGGGAAGACCCTGATCGAGATTCCTACCTCCTGGTCACCCGACGGCAAGTTCCTGGCTTACTGGACCGTGGGCACCGACACCGGCCGCGATATATGGATCCTGCCGCTCACCGGCGAACGTAAGCCGACACCCTTCCTGCAGACGAAATTCAACGAGCAACAGGCGGCATTCTCCCCCGATGGCCGCTGGCTTGCCTACACCTCAGACGAATCGGGACGATTCGAAGTTTACGTCCAACCTTTCCCCGGGCCAGCAGGGAAATGGCAGATCTCCACCGATGGTGGCGATATGCCGGTGTGGGCACGCAATGGGCGGGAACTGTTTTTTGAGAGCGCGGGCAAGCTCATGAGCGTGGGGGTGACGACGCAGGCCAGCTTTAGCGCTTCGGCGCCGCGGTTTGTGGCGCACATGCCACCGGTGCTGTCCACCCGTCTGGGCAATACCAGGTACGACATCAGCCCGGACGGCCAGCGCTTCCTCTTCGTCAAAGCCAATGTGGAGAATGGGCCTCCCGACGAAATGCGCGTGATCCTGAACTGGACCCAAGAACTCAAGCAACTTGCACTGACCAGCACCCAGCCATGAATTCCTGTCCGGGTTCCACTACCAGGTGCCCGCAGCCCTGGCTGAACACCGCATCCTCACACCTTTGCGCCTTTCCCCTACAATAGCGATGTGCGATCCACAATTTTCGTGGTGGAGGACGACGCCGACATCGCCCGCCTGGTGCGCCATCACCTGGAAGCCGCCAGCTTTGGAGTGCGGTCGTTCGCTTCCGCTTCCGGCGTGATGGCCCAAGCCGAGCAGGAGCGGCCGTCGCTGCTGCTGCTGGACATTATGATTCCCGGCGGCGATGGCCTGGACCTCTGCCGTCGCGTGCGGGAAACTCCCGCTATTGCCGCCACACCAGTCATCTTCCTGACCGCCCGCACTGCAGAAGCCGACCGCGTGCTCGGCCTCGAACTTGGCGCCGACGACTACATCACCAAGCCCTTCAGCCCGCGTGAACTGGTGGCGCGGGTCAAAGCCGTGCTGCGCCGCTTTGAGCAGCCACTGCAGCCGGCGACGGTCAAACTGGATGACATCGAGATTGATACCGGCGCCATGCTCCTTACCGTGCGCGGCAAGAATGTGCCCACCACCGCTACCGAGTTCCGGCTGCTCGAATACCTCGCGCGCCATGCCGGCCGCGTCTTTACCCGCGACCAACTTCTCGACGCGGTGTGGCGCGACACCGCTTACGTGACGCCACGGTCCGTGGACGTTTACGTGCGGCGCATCCGGGAAAAAATCGAGCGCGATCCGGAAAATCCCCGCTATCTGCGCACCGTGCGCGGCGCGGGCTACCGCTTCGAGGTCCCGCGGTGAAAAAGCGCATCTTCTTCAAGCTGCTGGGGGCGTTCCTGCTGGTCATCGCCGTGGCCACGGCCACCCTGGACTTCGCCGTGCGCCGCGCCTGGGAAACCTCCCTGCGCCGCGAATTGGAGACCACGCTCACCCAGAAGGCGCGCCTGTTTGCCACCCAGGTGGAACACGAACGCGACCGCCGCCCGGTGCAGCAGATTGCGAATGAGGTATCCGAGGCCGCCGACGCCCGCGCCACCATCATTGAGTCCAGCGGCAAAGTGCTGGCTGATACTCGTGCCGACCCGGCTGAGATGGAGAACCACGCCACCCGGCCCGAATTTATCGCCGCCCTGCATGGCAAGACGGCCAGCGCCCAGCGCGTGAGCCACACTGTCGGCATCCCCTTCCTTTATGTGGCGGCGCCGGTGACGGGCGGCGCCGTGCGCCTGGCTTATCCCCTGTCCTCGATTGCGGAACGGCTAAGGCATGTGCGTCTGCAGTTGCTTTTTGCCTCCGGACTGGCATTGCTGGTGGCGCTGCTTCTGGCGGCCCTGATCTCCCAGGCCATCTCCCGTCGGCTGCAGCGGATTGTGGAATTCGCTGAGAAAATCGCCGCCGGCGACTTGACGGCGCGCATAGAGGAACCTTCCGGCGACGAGATTGCCCACGTTGCCGCCGCCCTCGACCGCACCGCCCGCCAACTGGAGCATAGCTTTGCCGAACTGGAAACCGGACGCAAGCAGCTGGAGACCCTGCTCAACAGCATGCAGGACGCGGTGCTGGCGGTTTCGCCCGCCGGCAAAGTGGAGTGGTCCAACGGCGTGATGAAGCGCCTCGCCTATGGGCATGTGCGCGTGGGCGCGCCCCTGGTGGAAACCATGCGCGACCCCGACTTTTTGCGGGCCGTAGACGAAGCCCTGCGCAGTCGCCAGGTCCGGACCGCGCGCGCCACTTCCCTGTTCGCAGGACGCAGCTTCGATGTTATCGCCGCGCCCTTACCCGGTGGCGGCGCGGTGGTTGTGCTCCATGACCTCACCGAGGTGGAACGGGTGGAGAAAACCCGGCGCGACTTTATCGCCAACGTTTCCCACGAGCTGCGCACGCCGCTTACTTCAATCCAGGGCTATGCCGAAACACTGCTTGATTCCGGCGGCAACGGCAACACCCGCGAATTTCTGGAAATTATTCGCAAGAATGCCTCCCGCATGAGCCGCCTGACCGAAGACCTGCTGACCCTGGCGCGGGTGGAGTCGGGCGAAACCGAGTTCAACCTGCAGCCGCAATCCGCCGCCGAACTGCTGACCGAAGCGCAGCAGAATTTCCAGGAGATCCTCAATTCTTCAGGAATGGAGCTGGAAATCGCGGAGAGCACGCCGGCGGCAGTGCAGGCTGATAATGACGCCATTCAGCAGGTGCTCACTAACCTGATTGACAATGCCGCCAAGTACGGCGCGGGCGGCGGGCGCATTGTGCTGGGTGCGCGCGACGCTGAGGGCGGCGTGGAATTTTACGTGCGCGATTTCGGCGCCGGCATCGCCTCCGAACACCTGCCCCGGCTGTTCGAACGCTTCTACCGGGTGGACAAGGCACGCTCACGCGAGTCCGGGGGCACCGGCCTGGGGCTGGCCATCGCCAAGCACATCGTGCTCGCCCATGGCGGCCGCATCCGCGTGGAGAGCGCTCTCGGCCACGGCTCCACGTTCTTCTTCACTCTGCCGGTGGCAGTACCTGCTGACGCTAGCGTGGGAAGCGGCCCCTAAGGGACAGTCGCTAAACTACGCCTGTTCCCGGAACGCTATTTCGTCCGCAGGAACGGGGCGAACATCTTATCCGTAATTTTTCCCAACAATTGGTTGGCTGATTGACGTCCTAGAGCTGCCAAAACGATAAGATAAAAGGCAACCACGATTATCGCTAGCACCCAGAAGTAATAAGCAAGCGCCTCCCGGCTGGTGTCAACGTGGAAGTACTCTGCGCCAAATGTAAGGCCCACCAGCAGGGCAATCACTGCCAACGCAGCTAGAAATAGTTTCAGCAGATCGCCGGGCGGGCGAGTTGAGCCCCCAGCCTGTCTGATCATCACCAGGATGTAGTGGTCTTCCCTGCTGAGAATTCCGATCGCTTCTGACCACAACTCCGCCCTTCCGGGATCAGTCTGTTCATCTCGTTTCCGTGCGTTGCGAATTAAATCTGAAATTTTACGTTCGTATTTATCGCAGTCATAATCTCGTTCGAACTCTTCATTGACGCGGAGCATGTCAGGAAGTGTCCAGCCGCATTCAGAGAAGAATAATTCCTTTCGCTCCACTTCTGACAGCGGAACGTTCTCCAGATTTGCTTCCGAGACAATGCTTGAGACCAGAAACTCCTTGGCCTCCCGCGCAGTTCCGAACCGCTTCATTGAACCCGCATCCTTATTGCCAGTAGCATGAGAGACTTCCCGTCAGTGGTCAAGAAAAAGCTCAATATTGTGCGGTATTGGTGGAGTACAGCCGTAACTGGGATGCGCAGGTGGAAACGCCGTACCTGGTTTGCCGATATCTATGTTATGCCGCTCCGGCCCGGGCGGGTTCGCCAATTCCCGGCAATCGTTCCATCCCCGCGCGCCGCGCCTCCGCCTCGATGAAGGCGTGGAGTCCGCTTTCGAGCGAAAGCGGAAGCTCCGGCCGGTGATACGCCGCCACCAGTTCGTTGACCCGGGCGCGCGCGCGGGCAAACGCATCCGGCGAGCCCGCCTCCTGCCACCCGCGCAGCGACTCGCGGTCAATCACTGAGGAAGGCAGGTACTGCCCGCTGCGGAACAACTGCCGCGTCTCTTTCAATTTCAAAAAATCGCCACTGTGGCCCAGCGCCGCAAACATCTCTGTTGCCAGAGTAGGCGTGCGCGCTTGAATGCCCGCCAGCATTCGCTGGGCGTAACCGATGGCCTCGGCGTCAATTACCAGCTTCTCAATGCTCATGGTCGCCAGAAAATTCAACATGCCGGAGCCGGAAATCATGTTGATGCCGGCCAGCGCTCCCAGCACTGCTGCCATGCCCGATTCCATCCCCGCCTGCGCATCCACAATCTTTGCGTCACCGCCGACAAGGTAAGTGTGCGTGGGCAGGCCCAGGTGTTTACCGACCTGGGCATAGGCGATGTCAATCATCGCGGTCTCGACCGCGCCCATTGGGGTGTTGCCGGTGCGCATATCGAAAATGGCCGGCGCGCCGCCCCAAACCACTGGCGCTCCCGGCGCAGCAAGCTGATGAATCGTGATTCCGCTCAGGCACTCGGCGGCATGCTGAACCACCGCTCCGGCCAGCGTGACCGGCGCGGCCGCTCCCGCCAGCGGCATGGAAATTATTTCTGCGGGCACGCCCGCGCGCGCCAGGTCAATCAGGCTTTGCCCAGCAAATTCCGTCCAGGTCAGCGGCGGCGAAGGACAAACGTCGAACACCGCCCGGGGCTTTTGCCGCAGTTGCTGGCCGCCACCGGCTTCAATGACCAGCAATTCCACCATGCGTCGGCCACCCGCGGCGCTGAACCCGCCGGTCACTATGGGCTTGTTCGAATACCACAACACCAGGAAAAGGCGGTAAAGGTCGCCAATTTCCGCCGCGACGTCGCCGCACACCATGGCGGTGGACTGCGCCGCGTATTGGGGCAACGTTTCCGCCACCTGCACCAGGCGCGCCAGGTCTGCCGCCTCCGCCGGACGGTGCTCCTGCGTCTCGGGGTCGAGCAGATACACGCAGGAAGACCCGGGATCGAAGTGGACGTGGTCGCCGCCATAATGCACCGCAGGCTTGCCGGTCCGGTCGTAAAGGAAGAACTCCTGCGGCACAGTTTCCAGCGCGCGCCGCGCCAATGCTTCGGGGATGTGCGCTACGCTGCCTTCGGTGGTAGTTTCGACCCGCGCTCCGGCCGAGACCAGCAGCTCCAGTGCGGCCGGCGCCTGAACTTTGATTCCGGGGCGCTCCAGCAGCTCAAAGGCTTCCGCCAGAATGCGGT
>DASSQB010000675.1:0-14799 GCA_035702725.1 Terriglobales bacterium
CTGGAAATCCTGAGCGTTTCGCTGTACGCGCTGAACGCCTACATCTATCCGCGCAAGACGGCGCTGGAAGCCGGCATCAAGTACCTGGTGCTGGCGGCCGCTTCTGCCGCGTTTCTGCTATTCGGCATGGCGCTGATCTACGCCGCGGTGGGCACCATGGAATTTAGCCGCATGGCCAGCTTAATGATGGAGACCGCCGGCCCGAACCGCACGCTGCTCCTGCCGGGTCTGGCCATGATCATCACCGGCATGGCTTTCAAGCTGGCGCTGGTTCCGTTCCACATGTGGACGCCCGACGTTTACCAGGGCGCGCCGCCACCGGTGGCCGCGTTTATCGCCACTGTTTCTAAGGGTGGAATGTTCGCCCTGCTGTTGCGTTACTTTTACCGCCTGGAACTACACAACTACGCGCCGGTGGTCGCAGTGTTCACCATCATCGCGATCGCGTCCATGCTGGGCGGCAATTTGCTGGCCCTGCTGCAGTCCAATGTGAAGCGCATCTTGGCATACTCCTCCATCGCTCATATGGGATATGTGCTGGTGGCGTTTATTGCCAGCGGCGTGCTGGCAGTGGAAGCGGTCACGTTTTACCTGGTGGCCTACTTCGTGACCATAATCGGGGCGTTCGGAGTGGTGACTGTGCTTTCGAACGGCGATGAAGACGCCGAGTCGCTGGAGGCTTACCGAGGGCTGTTCTGGCGGCGGCCGGCGCTGGCCGGCGTAATGACCGCCATGCTGCTCTCGCTCACCGGCATTCCCGTGACCGCCGGCTTTATCGGCAAGTTCTATGTGGTGGCGGCGGGCGCCTCCTCTTCCGCCTGGACGCTCATTATTATCCTGGTGGTCAGCAGCGTAATTGGCGCTTTCTACTATTTGCGAGTGATCTTCGCGCTGTATGCCGACACCACAGAAGAGCCTGCCAAGGGTGCGCCGCGCATGGCATTGGGGTCTTCGGTCCTGGTAGTCCTTACCTTGTTGCTGATCTGGCTGGGTGTTTACCCCGCGCCACTGCTACACGTGATTCGCGCCGCGCTGCCTGGCTGAGCCCTCACTTCCGCCCGGCCGCTTCCACGGACTGGGTGGGGTCGGCGCCTTTCCAGCTGACATCGGCGGTGGGACCGTAGGTTGAGGGCACCGCACGATCCATCAGCCTCAGGTAGACCGTGAGCTGGGTGCGGTGATGGCAGGTGTGCAGCACGCGCCTCCAGAAAATCCAGATCCGTTGGCGGGTTACATCGAAGAACGGAACAGACTCCAGCCACCAGCCTTCTTTCTGCGCGGCCAGGTACTTCAACCGCGGTTCCGCCAGCTCCTGCATACGGCGGGTGAAGCCTTGCACGTTCGCTGTTGCGGGCAGCACTTCCCCGGCCGGCGGCTCAGGCGCGCCCAGGAATTCGCCGAAAAAGCGCCGTTCGGAAAGCAGCTGGTGCTTGAAGATCTCATGAACCGGCTGGGAGCGCGGGTGCGGCCGGAAGGAAAGGTCGGCGTCTGAAAAACAGCGCCACACGGCAATTACTTTGTTGGTCTCGCTGACGTAGGTATCCAGCAGATGCTGGAAGACTGGGGAAGAGGCCCGCGGAGTGCGCTCCTCGGGCAGGGCTGTGAATTCATATTTCATCGCCACCGAATCACCTCGAGGGATCTAATCAGTAATTTCCCTGACGTCTCGCCAGCGGCATTAACCCCATGGGTTCCCATGGCTTGTACGTAGCTTCGTACCGCAGTGTAATGCCTGTAACCACTGGAAGAATGGCCCGGGAGCCAATTATGGACACGCAAACGGCGCCGCTACCCCCAACCGCTGCGCCGGAAACGCCAGAGCATATCGAGAAAAGGCTATTAGCGCTGGACTGGCGCGACCTGCAGCTATGGTGCATCGGCGCCGGCATCCTGGTCGTCATGGCGGCCGGATTACTTCTTCTGCTCGTGCCCCAGTTGCTGTGGGACGTGACGGCAACAATTTCCCACCAGGCCAATGGTCCGCAACTGTTTTTTGGGTTGCTGACCCTGCTCATTCTGTCCAATGTTTATCTTTTCACACAGCGCCTGCAACTGGTGCGTACCCGGCGCGAGCTGGTCCATCAATTGCAAATTGCGGAACGCACGGCGCGCACGGACGCGCTGACCGGCATCTACAACCGCCGCTGGCTGGACGAAACACTGCTTCGCGAGATCGCGCGCCTGGAGCGCACCAAGAGCCACTTCACCATCATGATGGCCGACGTGAATGACTTCAAGCTGATCAATACCCGCGTTGGTCACGTGGAAGGCGACCGCATTCTGGTGGAGGTGGCCCACCTGCTGCAAAGAAATTTTCGGGCCTCCGACTCCGTGATCCGATACGGCGGCGACGAATTCATTGCCCTGATGCCGGAGACCAATCTGGCCCAGGCCCGGGTTGCTGTGGACCGGCTGCAACGCTTCGTGGAAGCGCGCAACGCCCGCCACGACAACTCCATAACCCTGGGCCTGAGCTGCGGCCTGGCGACATTCATTCCCGGCATGTCAATGGACGCCCTCATCCAGGCCGCGGATGAAGACATGTTCGCGCAGAAACCGCGGCGCTCCGACCGCAGCAGCCCAACCCTTCGCGCTCCGTTGTAAACTTCCAAAAGCGGTTACGCCGCCGGCTCCAAATCCTCAGGGTAAGGATTGGGGTCGCTGGAGGGCGGATCGCTTGCCGGGAATGAGTCCGCCAGCGTCTTATCCAGCATCAATTCCCGCCTTCGCCTCTCTTCTTCTTCCCTTGCCGTCTCATCGTCGCGGACCATCATGAGCTCTCTTTCACGTTCATATTTTACGGCGGCTGGGCCGGGAACCGTGACCTAAGTCATAGCTATATCGCTTCCCGATATTCCAGACTGGTCACCGGTGGCCGATTCGCTAAAAGGCTGCCAGGAACAAGACAATGATTTCCAAATGCGCGAATCCCGAGTGTTGCAATCAGTTCCGGTATCTGGGCGAAGGCCAGCTCTTTCCCTTTGAACTCAAGGACCCCTCCGAGCCCTGCAAAGATGTGCCCAACGCGGTATGCCTGCGCAAGCCGCGTCATCACACCATCTTCTTCTGGCTCTGTCCGGACTGTGCCGGCCGCATGAGTCTGCGATTTGATCCGCGAACCGGGCTGTCGGTCGCTCCGGCCGGGTTCAGCGCTCCCGGTGCTCCAAATCAATCCCGTCAATGAAAAGGTACAATCCGACACACGCCGCGAAGATCAGCCCGGAAACAATGGCGGCGGGTAGCACGGTCTCCTTGTAGCCGGCCAGGAAATTTTCCAGCGTCGAGGTCAGCAGCCAGATCTGGACCAGCAGCAGCACCACGACGAGCGCCATGGCGCCGTCAATTGCCGTCAGCCCCTTCTTCTGTCCGCTCTCCGGAGCCTCAGCCACGTTGCGCCTCCGCGGGGACCTTCAATCCCAGTGCCACCAGGTCGTTGCCGCGCCGCTCCAGCACCACGCGAGGCAGCGGCCGAGGCGGCGGCCCCTGCAGCACCGAACCGTCGCGAATAGAGAACGCGCCGTTGTGGCAAGGGCACTCCAGCCTCTCGTGCGGGGCGGAGTAGTAAACCGCGCAGGAAAGGTGCGTGCATTTTTGGCTGTAAGCAACGTACTCATCCGCTCCCGCGCGCACCAGGATGCACTGGTCCCTGGATGTGGGATAAAGAAACAGCTTTACTCCTCCCACCGGGATCTCATCGGCGCGCGCGATAGTGGCCACGGGATACGCGGGCCGGCGGGTGAACCAGGAGCGCACCAGGATCCACAAATTGCCCACAAACATGCCCAGGCTGGCCAGCACCAGGAATTTGGCGAACTGGCGCCGGTTCACGTAGCGCTCGTCGTCGCTGAAGACCGAGAACTCATCCCGCCACAGGGGTTCCGCGCTCGGCCGGCGAAACGGACTCATCCTCGCCCTCCCACATGTAATCCACCACGTCAATGGAAACGGCACTTTGCTCCGGCGGCAGCATCATGAACACCTTGGTGGTCACGCGCTGCTCGCCAAAATAAAAAGTGTTGCTCGGCTTCTCCCGGCGGCGGGCAATCTCCTCCGGGCGCACATAGGCGAGCGCCTGGCTGGGGCACACGGTGGCACACATAGGACGCTTGCCCTCCGAGGTGCGGTCGTAGCACATGTCGCACTTCATCATCTGTTCATATTCCGGAAATTGTTTGGGAATGCCGAAGGGGCAGGCCAGCACGCAGTTCCAGCAAGCGATGCAGCGCGGCTTAAGGGAAGAGTGCACCACCCCGTCTTCGCCTTTCTTGATGGCGTCGGCCGGGCACACCTCGGCGCAGGTGGGGTCATCGCAGTGCCAGCAGACGTAGGCGGCAGTGGCGATGGTTTCGCGCCGGTCAATGAAGTCGAAATTGATCATGGACTGCCCGCGATGCGTCTCGCACTCCTCGCAGGCCTTCATGCACGACTGGCAGCCGATGCAGCGCGAAGGGTCCACGTAAAATTCATAGCCGAACATTATTTCCGCTGCCTCCCGTCCGGCTTGCGGTCATTTCCGCCGGCCGCGCTTTGCAGCCACCATTCCGGCGGTCGTTCCGCTTTTTGAATGCGGCACGCCGACACCTTAAACTCCGGAATCTTGCTGTGCGGGTCGAGCGTGCGGTGGGTCAGCCGGTTTACGCTGCGATCGAACGGCCAGTGATAGGGGATGAAAACAGTGTCCGGGCGAATCGTCTTAACCACCATAGCCTGCAGGGTGATGGCGGTACGCCGCGTCGTGACCGTGACCCAGTCCCCCTCTTTGATCTCATGTTTCTCCGCCAGCCGGGGATGGATCTCAATTCGTGGGTTGGGATACTGGTCAGTCAGTTCGCCGATGCGCCGCGTCTGCGCTCCTGATAGGTACTGGCTGACTACCCGGCCGGTGGTGAGCAGGATGGGAAAATTTTCGTCGAGCGGATCCCCGCTGGGCCGCCACTCCGTCACCCGGAAGCGGCATTTGCCGTCAGAATGAAAAGACCTGCCGCCCTCGATCAGCCTCGGCGTGCCTGGATGCTCCAGCGCCGGACAAGGCCAGAACACGCCCAGTTGCCGGTCCACCTTTTCGTAGGTGATGCCGTAATAGTCGGCCACACCACCGCGCGAGGCCTCCCGCATTTCATCCAGGATTTCGCGCATGGAAGTGAAGGGAAAATACTTTTCCTTGCCCAGTCGCCGCGCCAGGTCGCACAGGATGGAGCAGTCAGCGCGCGCGTTGCCCGGCGGGTCCACCGCTTTCTGAATGTGAATCACCCGTCCTTCCGCGCTGCAGCTCAGCCCTTCTTCCTCTTCGTGCAGGCTGCCGGCCAGCACCACGTCGGCAAACTGCGCCGTTTCAGAAAGGAAAAAGTCAATGATGCCGAGGAACTCCAGCTTTTCCAGCGCCTCGCGGGTGAAGTTTGCGTCGGGCAGGGAAACGATGGGATTGAAGCACATGGAAAGCAGCCCCTTGATCTCGCCGCGGTGAATGGCTTCCATGATTTCTTCGGCGCTCAAGCCTTTGCCTGGTATCTCGTCTTCGCGGATGCCCCAGACTTTGGCCACATGGCGCCGGGCCTCAGGATCGTTGATGTCGCGCTGGCCGGGTAGTTGGTCGCATTTTTGTCCTTGCTCGCGGCCGCCCTGGCCGTTGCCCTGTCCGGTGATCATGGAGCAGCCCGCACCCTCGCGCCCAATCTGTCCCGTGGCCAGGCAAAGATTGATGACGGCGGTGCAGTTCTCCACCCCCTTGGAGTGGTGCTCGATGCCGCGCGCGTGCAGCGCGATGGCGCGCTCCGCCTTGGCGAACCAGTGCGCCGCCTTCTCAATGTTCTCGGGAGGCACGCCCGTCATCTCCGCCGCGCGCCGCGGGTCCCAGGCTTTCACCGACTCCGCCACCGCTTCGAATCCGCTGGTGTGCTCGGCAATGAACTTCCGGTCTTCCAGACCGTCGCGCAGCACCACGTGCAGCATGGCCATCAGCATTGCCAGGTCGGTGCCCGGCCGCACCGGCAGGAACAGGTCGGCATTGCGAGCGATGGGCGTCAGCCGCGGGTCCACCACGATGAGCTTGCCGCCGTTGTCGCGGCAGCGCCACACGTAGTCGGTGGTGATGGGGGCGCAGTCGCCGATGTTCGCGCCGACAATCAGCAGCACTTTCGCCTTGGGAATTTCCTCCCACGGAAACAGGCTGCGGTCCACGCCGAAAGCAGGTTTGTAGGCGTGTCCCGCGGAAACCATGCACAGCCGCCCGTTATAGTCCACGTGTCGCGTGCCCAGCGCCACCCGGGCGAATTTCCCTACCAGGTAGGTTTTCTCCGTGGTCAGCGAAGCTCCGCCATACACCGCTACCGCATCTTTGCCGTATTTCTCCTGTAACTCGCGCAGCCGCCGTGCGGTGAAGTCCAGAGCTTCATCCCAGGCCGCCTTGCGAAAGCCGCGCTCGCTGCGCATCAGCGGATCGAGCAGGCGGTCAGGATGTTCGCTCTGCAGGTAGCGCTTTACGCCCTTGGGGCAGAGCATGCCGCGGTTGAAGGGAAATTCTTCCCAGGGCTCGAAGCCGATTACCCGCGGAGTTTGATCCTCCACTTTCAGCTGAATGCCGCATTGCTGGCCGCAGAAGCAGCAATGCGTCTTCACCAGATGGTAAGGATGGGTGGATTCCTCGCGCCATCCGCCCACCGGGGTGTAGTTCAGGTGCGGCCCGAAGGCGGCGGTCAGTTCGCGCAGGGATGCCGGCTGCTTAGCCACGCGCCTCCTCCTTCAGCCGCAGTTGCGCCCGCGAGAGCGTGATGCGCTTGCACGCCGGACACAACTCCTGCCAGTGTCCGGCCGGTCCCGGCAGCGCGTAATTGAAACCCAGCCGCGGCAGCGCCCGCTCCAGGTCCTCAATCTGCATGCGCGAGGCAAAGCGCTGGCCGCAGCGCGCGCACAGCGCCCCGGCATCCTCCTCGCCCGCCTGGTGGTAGAGCTTCACGCCGAGTTGCGCCGGGCGCTGGAAGATGTGGAAGAACTTGCCGAAGGGGAGATAGAGCAGCGCGGCAATCACCACAATCGCGTGGGTGATGGAAAGGAAGCCGTAGTACTCGCCGCGCAGCCACTCCTGCGATGCCGTCAGCGCTAGCCCGGTCACGCAGATGGCGAACAGCAGAATGATAGGCAAAAAATCGAGTGCGAAGCTCTGCACCGCCTGCGCCCCGCGGTCGCGCATGCGCCGCCAGAGGGAGAGAAAAATTCCGCCCAGCACCAGGAAAGCGGCAATGTCCAGCCCGTGATAGCCCACTTCAGCGATAAACGAGCGCGCTCCGAAATGCAGAGTGGGGACGCCGAAGACATAGGCGATGTAGGTCATCTGGTCGTTGAGCGCGCTCCTCAGCGAAATCCAGCCTAATACCAGCGGGAAGGTGATGAGCACCGCCAGGATGCAGCCCCAGAAAATCAGCTGGTGCATCCACCAGCGCAGGCGTGAGCGCCGGCGAATAAAAAACTGCCCGAAGATATGTGTAACCGTCAGGCCCAGCAGATGGCCCAGGCTTTTCAGCGGCCCGCGCTCCAAAAACAGCTGCCAGCCGCGGTTCCAGTAGATACGGGTGGTCGGCTTGCTCAGCCACACGTTGTAGTGGTACACCACGCCCCAGGTGGCGAAGATGATGGCGAAGGTATAGGCCACGAGCGCGGGATCGAAATTTTCCAGGTTGCGCGAGCCCACCACGATGGCGGCCACCAGCAGTCCCGTCCATAGCGTTGCCCACGCGCCCGCGCGCATGCGGTCGGCGGTGCGCGTGAGTTCGGGGGCCAGAAGCGCTTCCAGGCTCTCCTGGCGCGGCATGAACACGCGCTTGTTGCCCCAGTAGAGCACGGCGGAAGTCAGCGCCAGCAGCACGAATGCGGGCCACACCCGGCCGGTATGGTCGCGAAAAAAACCCAGCAGAATGGGCGGGAAGAAGCCGCCCAGGCCGCCGAGCGCGCCCACCAGGCCGGTCACGGTTCCGGTCTCGACCGGGAAATACTGCGGCACCAGCTTGAACACCGCGCCGTTGCCGATGCCCAGCAGCAGGGCGCAGCCCAGCGCGCCCACGGTAAAGGGCGCAATCGAACTCCACATCAGAAGCAGCGAGAACGGAATGATTCCAAGAAAAACCACGGAGAGCACGCGCGCCCCGCCAATCTGGTCGGCAAGCCAGCCGCCCACCGGCCGCGCCAGCGTGGCCAGTACCACGAAGCCCGCAGTGCGGAAGCCGGCATCAATCAGACCCAGGCCGAAGTCGGCGCGCAGCAGGCTGGGCAAATAAATGGAGAAGGCGACGAAGCCGCCGAAGGTGAGGAAATAAAACATAGCCAGCAGCCAGGCGAGCGGCCGCTTGCCCAGCACGGCCAGCATTTCTCCCACGCCCTTAGGCCGAGCCGCGCCCTGGGGGTTCCGGGCCAGAATGGCGAAGGCGATGGCCCAAACCACCAGCAGCGCCGCCATGCCGCGGAACACGTTGTGCAGGCCAACGGCCACGGCCAGCAGCGGCCCGCCAAACACCGCCGCCGACTGGCCGATGTTGCCGATGCCGTATATGCCCAGCGCGCTGCCTTGGCGTTCCTGCGGGTACCAGCGCGAGACGAAGGGCACGCCCACCGCGAAGGAAGAGCCCGCCAGCCCGAGTAAGAAGGCGACTACGAGGAGGGAGTGGTAGCCGCCGGCGCGCGTTACCCAGAACACCGGCGCCGCCACTGCCAGCATCAGGCCGCTGAAGACGGCCCGCCCGCCGAAGCGGTCCGCCAGCATGCCCATTGGAATCCGTGCCACCGCTCCCAGCAGCACCGGCACGGAAACCAGGAAAGCGGCTTGCGTTGCGCTCAGGTGCAGCAACTCGCGAAAGCGCGGGGCAAAGGCGCTGACCATTCCCCACGCGGCAAAACAGATGGCGAAGGAGGTGGTTGCCAGTGCAAGCTGCGGCCCGGACCTTTGGGAGGAGTTGCGCACAGTCGTACCTGCCAACCGATTAAACTACCACTTGGCGGCGAAGCGTGCAGAACTCAGGAACCTTAACGCAGAGTGCGCGGAGTATTCTGGCTCTCTCAAATACTCTCTGCTGTCCCTGAGTTCTGTTTATCGTGTTACGATATTTTAGATCGTCTACTGAACTACGTCATCGAAATCGGTGGGAAGCACAACCCCCGCTAAGCGGCAGAAAAGGAGATAACAATGCAACCCAGGCTGGACGCCGGGAGACTTTCCCCTGAAGGATATCGGGCGGTTTACGCCCTTGAGCAGTACGTTCGCCACTCCGGGCTGGAACTCAAGCTTCTGGAACTGGTCAGGCTGCGGGCCTCGCTGCTGAATGGCTGCGCTTATTGCGTGGATATGCACACCAAAGACGCCCGCGCGGAAGGCGAGACCGAGCAGCGCCTCTATGCGGTTCCCGTGTGGCGGGAAACGCCCTTCTTCAGCGACCGCGAGCGCGCCGCTCTGGCTTGGACCGAGGCGGTCACCCTGGTCGGCAAAGACCATGTGCCCGACGACGTTTTCGAGTTGGCGCGCAGCCAGTTCAGCGAGAAGGAATTGGTGGATCTCACCCTGGCCATCATCTCGATCAATAACTGGAACCGCCTGGCTATCAGCTTTCGCGCGGAGCCCGGCAGCTATCATCGTCCCGCAGAGATGAAAACTGGCACGCGCTAAGCGTGCGTCGCAACAGCCGGGGGTAGCAGCTGGGCTCAGTCAGCGATGTGGCGGGAGATTGGCCGCGCCGGCGCACGCGGCTTTGAAATCCGAGTAGCCGCCCCAGCCCAGGGTTACGGATGCGTGTTCGATTCGCAGGCCGGAGCGGAATGGGCCGGCATAGCGGCCGCGATCGTTCATGACCAGCTGCTGCCCCTGCCACCGGCCATAAAGGTCGAAGTAACCCTGCCGCTGGCCGACATCAAAGACCTTTCGTTCGAGCACGCGAAATGTCATCAGGCTGCCTTCGGTGCTGCGCCAGCCGCCATAGATGGTGCCGCCTAGATTGAGGGACTGGATCACGCCCGGGCCGGTGCACAGCGAGGCCGAGCCCTGCAGACCGCCGGTGGGACGCAGGCCGTCCAACTGAAGGCGAGAAAAATGAGAAGCAGGGAAAAAGGAAACGTACAGGGGATAAGTTCCGGCCTTGGTGACCAGCTGGCCGGATCCTGACCAATACAAGAATGGCGTCCAGCGCCCGCCAATGTGAAAGGCCCAGGGGCTGGTCAAGGCCGCCAGCCCGTAGACCACGCCCACACCGAGCACGAGAACCCCGAAAAGGGACGTCAGACATCCACGCCGCTGCCGGACTGGCATGCGGCGGAGTATAACCTGCCGTCTATTCTCTACAAAGCAGCAATGCGAATCGCGCTGATGCCGGCAGTTTCGCGTGTGCGCTCGCGGCGCGATTCGTGGTGAGTTATATCGTTAAGTTCGCGACCGCTTGCGCTACGGCCTCTTATCAACAGTGATAAGCGTTACATGTGATAAGCTGTCCGCCTTTTCTGGGGCTTGCCCAAGACTTCCAGCACCGAAAGATCAGGTAAAAACATGGCGACACCGGCAGTTCGGTCCACCGCGCGGGCGCAGTTACGTTTTCGGGTGTCTCATTGGCGGTAAGCTTAGGCTGACCGCCGGCCGTGGTCGAACAGCATCAGGTCGCGCACCGAGACCAGGCCCACGAATTCATCGCCGGCACAAATGGGCAGATGGCGAAAGCCGAATTCCTTCATCATGAACAGGCAGTTCTCGACGGTTTCTTCCGGCGTGACCGTGCGCGGATAAGGCGTCATCACCTCGGAGAGCTTGGTGCTGCCGGGACTGCGCCCGGCGGCGACCACGCGCGTCATTACGTCGCGCTCGGAGAAGATACCCAGCAGGCGGCCATCGCGCAGCACGGGAAGCGCGCCGATGTTGCGTTCGGTCATGATGCGCGCCGCTTCCAGCACAGTCATCTCAGGATTGGCGCTGTGGGTGAGCCGGGTCTTCACTACATCGGATACGCTTGCCATCCTCTACCCCTTTGACCGGAATTTTACCCCATTGTCCGCTGCGCCGTATGTTGCTGGCGTGCCGCCGTCACCTTGGGCGCGGAGCCTGGAGGCCTCTACAGGAATTGCACATCAAAGCGTAACGGCCTCGACCCGGCTTCCGGGCCGCACTCTTGCATGCTCCGATCTTCGAATCGCCCCAGGGTTTTATTGGCTGCGAAACAACCAGGAGGGATTACGCATTGGCGCCAAAGAGGAACAAGGCTTCGGGGTTCCAGCCGACCTAAAGCGATTTCCCGGCCATTTTGGTGTATCGGCTGTAGTAGTATATTGCGCTTCCTGTGCAATCCTTTTCACTTCAACGCGGGCTTGGCAGGCCTTTTGCCTCCGTCAATATATGAATCCAGACATCTTCCCCAAGAGCTGGGTTTGGAGACCGGTGTGCTATCTTACTTAACCTCCCCCCATAATATAGAGGAGCGCTAACGTGACGGATCCCAGGGCTCGTGTCATTAACCGTCGCGGGAGTGGGCATAACCGCAGCCATGCGCGGGTGAAATGGGTGGTCTTGCTGTTGTTTGCCGCCACCGCTGTCATCACCTGGCGACTGGCTTACCGGCAGTCCGGTCCCGATCTTTCCTACTCGGCTATCAATGCAGTTCCGGCCCCCACCTCGGTCAATCAGGCCGGGGAATCGCCGGATTATCCCTCCCGTCCTAGTTCATTCATACGCGGAGAAAATCGCCTGGTGTACCCCTACTCGGTCATCCCGGGCGGCATTAAAACGCTTGCTGACCTCAAATTGGCCATCGCAGACGACCCAGTGGTAGCGCGGCAATACCAGGGCTTCGATTTCCAGCATGCCCAACTGGTGCAGGTGGCACAAAAGCAATCCATGTTTGTTGCTTACCGCGTCGGCCAGAAAGTCTACTGGACGCGGAAAAAGCTCGCTCTGCATCCGGGTGAAACCCTCGTAACTGACGGCAAAATTACGGCGCGCACGCGCTGCGGCAACCGGGTATCGGCGGTGCCGCTGAATACGGGCTCGCCGGTGGAACCCCCGGAGGAGGCTTTCAACCAGCCCTATGCGGCGATGATTGCCGCCCCAGCCACCGACCCAGTGCAGGCTGACCCAGGGCTAATTCCGGCTATTCCCGCTACCGTCGCCAAGCACAACAAGAAATGGTGGGTGCTGCCTATTTTTGCGGCGCCGTTTGCCGCACTGCCCCATTCCGACTCCTCCTCCACTGCCCCGCTGGCAGTGACGCCGGAACCCGGCATGTCTCTGCTGCTCATCTCCGGGTTAGGAGGCGTTATCTGGCGGGCGCGCAAGTTGCGCAGGAAGGACTAACGGCGGGCGCGCGGCTCCTGACACCGACCATGGCCAGCCTCTGCCAGCGACGCTACCGCTTTATCTGCCAGGCTGGAATTTTGTGCCTGCTGATGGGCTGGCTGTACGCTCCCGTTGCCTGGCCCCTGGTCCGGCAGTGCTGGCAAGATCCCAATTACACCTACGGGTTGTTCGTGCCGGCCTTTTCCCTGCTGTTGCTGTGGGAAGACCGCAAGCGGCTGGCTGAACTGCCTCTGCGGCCTGCCTGGGCGGGCCTGGGAATTATTGTGCTGGCCCTGCTCGCGCTGCTGTTGGGGGTGGCCAGTTCGGAGTTTTTCCTGCCCCGCTTCTCTCTGCTGCTCCTGATTGTGGGCATCATCGTCTTCCTGGCCGGCTGGCGCCACCTGGCCGCCGTTGCCTTCCCCTTGGGCTTTCTGGTTCTCATGCTGCCCTCGGCGACCATCGCCAGCCAGCTGACCTTCCCGCTGCAGATACTTTCCTCCAAGCTGGCCACTCTCCTGCTCATGGGCGTGGGCGTGCCGGCGGCCCGGGAAGGCAACATCATTTTGCTGCAAGCCGCCCGCCTGGGGGTTACCGAAGCCTGCAGTGGAATTCGCTTCCTGTTTTCTCTGGTGGCCCTCAGCATCATTTATGGATACCTGGTTGAGTCCAGAAATTCCCTTCGGGTGGCGCTGGCGATCGCTGCGGCTCCGATTTCGGTTCTGGCCAACGCCCTGCGCATAGCCGCTACCGGCTTTGTAGTGCAGTACTGGGGCGTGGATCGAGCGGAAGGCGCCCTTCATCTCTTTTCCGGGTGGCTGGTGTTTCTGGGCTCGCTGGGTATGATTTTCGCCTTTCATCGGCTGTTGCTGGCTCTGTTGAGGCCACATCAGAAGCAGGAGCGCTACGCGTGATCTCCGCCAACGCACGCTTTGCCCTGGTCGCCTTCGCACTGGCCGGCGCCGCCCTTTTCCTGCAGACGCGCACGCGACACGATGTTCTTCCGCCTGGGCCCGCCCTCTCCTCTTTGCCGCTCCAGTTTGCCGGCTGGCAGGGCGGCGATCTCCCCTTCGCCCCGCAAACCCTGGCCGTCCTTGGTCCCGGGGAATTCTTGCAGCGTCAGTATTGGGAGCAAGGGGATGGCGACCACGTAGACGTGTATCTCGCCCACCGGCCCAACCAGCACGCGCTGGCGAGTCACGTTCCTACTGACTGTCTGCTCGGCTCCGGCTGGTCGGTGGCTGATTCCGGGACAGCCGCGTTTTCTGTTCCCGGGCAGCCGGACTTTACCGCAAATCGTTATCTTGTCACCAAGGACGGGGAACGCCAGCTCGTCCTGTTCTGGTTTTGGGCGCACGGCCACGGGGTAGCCAGCCTGAACCGGGCAGACTTTTACCTGACTCTGGATTCTCTGCGCTTGAACCGCAGCGACAGCGTGCTGGTGCGCATCAATACCCCGCTGCGCCCGGGCGAAAGCGCCGATGCCGCCCAGCAGCGCCTCCTTTCCTTCGCCGGTCAGTGGAACCGGCTGCTGGGCAATTTCTGGCGCTGACTCCTTTCGCCTTTCACCAGCGGGATGCCATAATTGCGCGCCACCTGTTGTAATCACTCCGCATGTTGCTGCGCTACATTCTTCTGACTTCATGGTTGGGTGCTGGAGGAATAGCGCTCGCCGCCAATGCGGGAGTTTCACCGACCCCAGACGGCTATCAGATCGTCCACGCATATCCGCATGATCCCAAGGCGTTCACGCAAGGACTGGTGTATGTGGACGGGCATCTCTACGAACGCACGGGGCTGAACGGCCGCTCCTCGCTGCGCATGGTGGACCTGCAAACAGGGCGTATCCTGCAGCATCACGAACTGGCGGCCGAGTACTTCGGCGAAGGGCTCACCAACTGGGGCAGCAGCCTGGTGCAGTTGACCTGGAAGGCGGGCACGGCCTTCGTTTACGACCGCTTCAGTTTTGCCTTGCAGCGTACTCTTCACTATCCGGGCGAAGGCTGGGGCCTCACCCAGGATGGCAAGAGCCTCATTATGAGCGACGGTTCTCCCGTCCTACGTTTTTTCGATCCCCGCACCTTTCGTGAAATTCGACGGCTCTCCGTAGTGGATGAGAATGGCCAGCCGGTGCTGGATCTCAACGAGTTGGAATACGTCCGCGGCGAAATCTATGCCAACGTTTGGCACACTGACCGGATTGCACGCATTTCTCCGCGCACCGGCAAAGTGCTGGGCTGGATTGACCTGAGCGGCCTGATAGACAAGAGCCAGCTCTCCGATCCCGACGCCGTTCTCAACGGCATCGCCTACGATTCCAGGTTTGACCGGCTGTTTGTCACCGGCAAGCTGTGGCCGAAGCTATTCGAGATCAAAGTAGTTCGGCGGCCCGTGCACTAACTACCTGGGCCAAGCAGGCAGGGAAAAATCCTGGCTACCAAATTGGCGATATAATCGTCCAACAGAACAGGACACAAACTGCTTGCACCCATTGAGCCACCGCCGCCTTCGCT
>DASSQB010000676.1:0-2014 GCA_035702725.1 Terriglobales bacterium
CGAAATCAACGCTACCGGCGTGCAGGTGAAGGACCTCGATATCGGCCTGCTTGATTTTCCCTGCGTGGTGGACGGCCACACCGTGTTGCTGTGCTGGAAGCTGGGCGAAAAGGCCATCACCCACTGGCATGGCCTGGAGGAGGGCTTCGCCGGCCGCAAGCCCATTGACGAGCGCATCCCGCGCGCCAGGCCCAAGCGCCAGCTTTAGCCGGCTTTACTGCGCAATCCCGCGGCTTGGCTACGTTCCTACCCCAGGCAGATGAGCCCGGCGGCCTTTGCCTGGTTACCTTCGTGTCTCTGCGACTCTGTGGCTAACCGAAGTGGTGCCCGGCTGGTGCCGGCGGGCGCTTTCCCACCACTCCGGTTTGCTAAAATGCACGCAGCGCGACCACTTACAACTTAAAGCTCATAGCCCACCTGGGGCGAGAGGTCATGGCTGATGTCGAAACAACCTGTGTTGCCGTTGTTGGCGCTTGCCGTGCTGGTCGCGCTGGCTGGCATTTCCTGTCACGGTTTCTTCGTTAACCCCACTCTGAGTTCCATCACCGTGGCGCCGCAGAGCGCTTCCGTCAACATCGGTTCCACGCTGCAGTTCACCGCCACCGGGGTAAACAACGACGGCACCAATGCATCTCTCCACAATCTGACCTGGAGCTCTTCGGCCACCACCATCGCTACCATAACCAGCGCTGGCCTGGCGAAGGGCGTCGCCTCGGGCACCGCCACCATAACCGCCACCGACGGCGGTGTCACCGGCTCCTCTACGCTGACTGTGGGCTCCACCAGCAATATCCTGACTATCTCTCCCGCCAACCAGACGGTCAGCCTCTCCACGAACGGTAATTCACTGCAGTTCAACGCCACGCTGAACGGTCAGAACGTGACTTCCTCCACTACCTGGAGCTCGTCCAATACCAGCGTGGCAGTCTTCTCCACCACCAGTCCCGGCCTGGCCACCTTAATGAGCACAGGCTCGACCACGATCACGGCCACTTATTCGGCTGCCGGCACCAACGCCTCGGGCACTACCAGCCTTACCGTCACCCAGTGATATCCTCGCCGGGTGGATGTGCGCGCCATCCGTATCGGCAGACGACGGGCCCGGCTTGTACGCGCTGATCGTGCCATTCGCGTTTGTTTGGGCGACTAAATCCGGTGACCCTCCCGTTTCCGCCGCGTGGTTCCGAATTAGTCATCGCCGATATGCCCATTGAGCTTTGCGGCGTGCGATTTTTTCTCACCGGATTGGCTCCCGCCGTCCAGTTGGCCTACGCAAGGCCTGACCTCACCGCCCGCCGCCCCTATGAAACAGCGCTGCGCCCTAGTCCCACGACTATTCACTTGCGCTGGACCGGCCACGCCCCGAATTTTGTCGCCTCAGCCCAAGCCTCATCCGCGAATACAATCCCAACGAAACCTGGGTTGCCTTCATGTCAGTGACCGCGAGCTCTATGGCGAGCTACGCTCGTTGTCTACTCCTAGTTGCTAATGCACCAATGCCGCCGGCAAACGCTCATTGGCTGAGTGCTGACTGCTGAGTGCTGTTTGCCCCCTGCCCCAACGTGCCAACACCTCCACTCCCCGCCCGCGCCGGCTGGGGCTATAGTTAAGGCAGCAAATCCTCATGAGGCCGGGCCCAAAACTTCTGGCGCGCTTGCCGGCGCCATCTCCACTGCTGCGAAACGTCCTGCTCCTGGCGCTTCTCCCCCTTCTGTTGCTGCCCGGCTGTTCCCGCCGCAGTCAGCCAAAAGAGGTCGCCTATGTCACCGTGCCTCAGGTCTACCTGCGCGACCGCGTTGCCGCCGTCTACAATCGCGTGGCTCTGGCCAAGAATGGCGAGCGCGTCGAGGTGCTGGAGCACTCGCACCGCTTTGTGCGCGTGCGTGCCGCCGAGGGCAAAGAAGGCTGGGTCGAAGAGCGTTATCTGGTCGGGCAGGATGTTTTCGACCAGATGCAGAAAATGGCGGCTGACAATCGCGACACTCCCGTCATGGCCGCCGGCACCACCGACAAC